>JAZRCD010000375.1:0-5662 GCA_045635425.1 Ructibacterium sp.
TGGCGTTCTGTGAGGGTGCGGTTCTGGTTGCCCACAATGCAGGCTTTGATACGGGATTTATTCGGGAAAAGGCAAATCGTTTGGGACTTCCCTTCCACTTTAAGATTGCGGACACCCTCCGCCTCTCTCGGGAACTGTTCCCTGAGGCGGCCAAGCATTCCTTGAACGTGGTGGCAGAACGGATGGGGGTTTCTTTAGAGAACCACCACCGTGCGGTGGACGATGCCACCGCCACGGCGGAAATCTTCTTGAAGTTCCTGGATATGATTCTGGAGCAACATGGAGCCGCTCCCAAACTTTCGGGCATCGACAACAACCCTGCCCTTTTGAAAAACCCACGGTATCACGTAATTTTGCTTGCGCAGAATCCCGTGGGACTGAAGAATTTGTATCAGTTAATCTCCAAGTCCAACCTAAGTTACTTCTACCGCAAACCCATTATGCCCAAGTCGGTTCTGGAACAGTTCCGTGAGGGAATCCTCATCGGTTCTGCCTGCGAGGCAGGGGAACTGTATCACGCGGTGGTCAACGGAAAATCGGATGGCGAATTGGAGGATATTGCCTCCTTTTATGACTATTTGGAAATCCAGCCCATCGGCAATGATCAGTTTATGATTCGAAACGGCACGGTACCTGACGAGGAGGCCCTTCGAAACATCAACCGAAAGATTGTGAAGTTGGGCGATAAGCTGGGTATGCCTGTGGCTGCCACCTGCGATGTTCACTTTATGGACCCTCAGGACGAGGTGTACCGTCGTGTGCTCATGGGCGCTCAGGGCTTTGAGGATGCGGATCAGCAGGCACCTCTCTACTTCCGCACCACCGACGAGATGTTGGAAGAGTTCTCCTACCTTGGCGAGGAAAAAGCCTTTGAGGTGGTGGTAACCAATACCAATAAGATTGCGGATTCCTGCGAGAAGATTCAACCGGTGCGAGACGGCTCCTATCCCCCCTCCATTGAGAACTGTGAGGAGGATTTGATTAAGATGTGCCACGAGAAGGCACACCGTATCTACGGTGATGTTCTTCCTGAGATTGTTCAGGCCAGAATGGATCGGGAATTGGATTGTATTACCAAGTACGGTTATGCGGTAATGTACATGATTGCTCATAAACTGGTAAAGAAGTCCAACGAGGCAGGGTACATGGTAGGTTCCCGAGGTTCGGTTGGTTCCTCCTTTGCGGCATTTTTGTCGGATATTACCGAGGTTAACGCCCTTTGTCCCCACTATGTCTGTCCCAATCCTGAATGTAAGCATAGTGAGTTCTTTGACAAGGGTGAGTATGCGGTGGGTCCCGATATGCCGGACAAGGATTGTCCCCATTGCGGAACCCGAATGAAGAAGGACGGCCTGACCATTCCCTTTGAAACCTTCCTTGGGTTCAAGGGCGACAAGGTTCCTGATATTGACTTGAACTTCTCGGGTGAATATCAGGCAACGGCTCACAAGTACGTTGGTGAACTCTTTGGCGACGAGTATGTGTTCAAGGCAGGAACCATCGGTACGGTGGCGGACAAGACCGCCTACGGCTTTGCCAAAAAATACTATGAATTAAAGGGAATGGAAGCCCCCGAGGCGGAGTTGATTCGTGTTTCCCGTGGAATGATTGATGTAAAACGTACCACAGGTCAGCATCCGGGCGGTATTATTGTCTGTCCCAAGACCATGAATATTCACGACTTCTGTCCCATTCAACATCCTGCGGACAAGAAGGATTCGGATATTATCACCACCCACTTCGACTTCCACTCCATCCACGATAACCTTTTGAAACTGGATATTCTGGGGCATGATGACCCCTCTACCATCCGTATGCTGGAGGACTTGACCGGAGTGGACGCCCGGGAGATTCCCTTGGACGACCCCAAGGTCATGAGTCTGTTCTCCTCCACCGAGGCGTTGGGGGTTACCCCTGAGCAGATCGGCAGTGAGGTGGGAACTTTTGGTGTTCCTGAGTTCGGTACCAACTTTGTTCGGGGTATGCTCATGGAAACCCATCCCAAAACCTTTATGGAACTGTTGGTTATTTCCGGTCTGTCCCACGGTACCGACGTTTGGCTGAATAACGCTCAGGACCTGATTAAGGCAAAGAAGGCAACTCTGTCCGAGGTTATCGGCCTCCGTGACGATATTATGGTATTCCTGATGCAACACGGGTTAGACCCCGGTATGGCATTTAATATTATGGAGATTGTCCGTAAAGGTAAAGCGGCCAAGGGTGCTCTCTCCCCCGAGATGGAAGACGCCATCAAAAACGGCGAGGGAATCCCCGATTGGTACTTGGATTCTTGTAAGACCATTAAGTATATGTTCCCTAAGGCTCACGCGGCGGCGTATGTTATGATGGCATTGCGAATTGCATGGTTCAAGGTGAACTATCCTGCGGAGTTCTATATTGCCTACTTTACCGTCCGTGCCGACCTCTTTGATGCGGCGCTTATGTGTAAGGGCGTGGACAAGGTTAAGGAAGAGATGCGAAAACTCTCCATGAAGTCTCAGGGAATGACCGCCAACGAAAAGTCTCTTTACACCATTTTGGAACTCTGTCTGGAGATGTACGAACGTGGCATCAACTTCCTGCCTGTGGATTTGTATAACTCCCATGCACGGAAGTTCAAGAAGGTGGGAAATGATATCCTGCCACCCCTGAACGCCTTTGCAGGCGTGGGTGATGCGGCGGCGGATTCTTTGATGGAGGCGGCACAAGATGGCCCCTTCCTCTCTCAGGATGACCTGAAGAACCGCTCCGGTGCCAATAAAGCGGTTTTGGAGGTTCTGGCAGAAAACGGGGTATTGAAAGGAATCCCCGAAAGTAGTCAGATAGGCTTCTTCGATATGGGAATGTGAGGCTTTTGAATGAATTATTAAGCACGACTGTAAATTTTAGTGCGCAGAAAAATTGATGAGATTGCTTTGGGACGAGGTTTGCCAAGGCAGAACGATACTTTGTGTATGTGATTGTCATTCCTCTTTGAAGCGACGGGAGGAGCAAGCCCCTCCCCTACGTTATTTAATTATTTTAGTGCGCAGAAAATTAGGTAAGATTTCTTTGGAGCAAGGGTTTCTTGGGAGGGCGCGTACTTGGTGTACGTAACCGACCGAGGAATCCGCTGCTACGGAGAAAGATTGCCTGATTTTCAAGCACGACTGGAGGTTTCTATGGAAATTAACACCCAACTCGCCCAAGAGTTAAACTTAAAACAATGGCAGGTGGATAACACCATTGCCTTGATTGACGAGGGGAATACCATTCCCTTTATCTCCCGATACCGGAAAGAGGCTACCGGAGAACTGAACGACGAAATCCTTCGTACCTTTTCGGAGCGGCTCACCTATCTTCGAAATATGGCGGAGCGGAAAGAGGACGTAAAACGGATTATTGAGGAGCAGGGAAAACTCACCGAGGAACTGGCGGCGGCCATTGACGCCTGCACCAAACTCACCGAGATTGAGGACTTGTACCGCCCCTACCGTCCCAAGCGGAAAACCCGTGCCACCGTGGCAAAGGCAAAAGGTTTGGAGCCTTTGGCCGAGGCGCTTTATGCCCAGACCCCCGATTTTGACCCCGAGACCGAGGCGGCGGCTTACCTGAGTGAAGAAAAGGAAGTTGCCACCGTTGAGGAGGCGCTCCAGGGGGCTATGGACATTATTGCGGAGCAGATTTCGGATAATGCGGACCACCGCAAGAAGATTCGGGATCTTACTTTCCGCACAGGTATGGTGGTTTCCAAGGCATCCACCGAGGAGGACAGTGTTTATTCCATGTATTACGACTTCTCGGAGCCCTGCCAGAAGTTGGCGCCCCATCGGACGCTGGCTCTGGATCGTGGGGAGAAGGAAAAGTTCCTGTCGGTGTGCATTCAGCCTGATACGGCACAGATTCTCACCTACTTGATCAAGAAGGAAGTGGCAAAGAACCCCACTCCCTCCTCTTCTTACGTGCAGACGGCCACCGAGGACGCCTACGACCGCCTGATTGCTCCCTCCATCGAACGGGAGATTCGGAACGAACTCACCGAAACCGCCCAGGAGCAGGCCATCAAGGTCTTTCAGGTAAACCTGAAGAATCTTTTGATGCAACCGCCCATTCACAACAAGGTGGTCATCGGCCTTGACCCCGGTTATCGGACCGGTTGTAAGGTTGGCGTGGTAGACGGCACCGGTAAGGTTCTTGATACAGGGGTTATCTATGTGACCCACTCCGAGGCACAGAAGCAGTCTGCGGCAGAATTCATTAAGAAACTCATTGCCAAGCACAACGTTGACCTGATTTCCATTGGTAACGGTACCGCCTCCAAGGAAACCGAAATGTTTGTGGCAGAGATGCTGAAAACCCTGCCCGGCACCAAGGTTCGGTATATTATTACCAACGAGGCAGGTGCATCGGTATATTCTGCATCCAAATTGGGAACCGAAGAGTTCCCTGACTTTGATGTAACCCAGCGAAGCGCTGTTTCCATTGCCCGTCGGGTTCAGGACCCTCTGGCAGAACTGGTTAAGATTGAGCCCAAAGCCATCGGCGTTGGTCAGTATCAGCATGATATGAACCAAAAACGCTTAGAAGAGTCCTTAGGCGGTGTTGTGGAAGATGCCGTGAACAGTGTCGGCGTAGACTTAAATACCGCTTCCTGGCCCCTTTTGACTCATATTTCGGGTATTTCCTCTGCCATCGCTAAGAATATTGTTGCCTACCGTGACGAGGAGGGTGTTTTCACCTCCCGTGGGCAACTGAAAAAGGTACCGAAATTAGGGCCCAAGGCCTATGAGCAATGTGCAGGCTTTTTGCGGATTAAGGACGGAAAGAATATTTTGGATAATACCTCGGTGCATCCTGAGAGTTACGATGCCGCCAAGGGGCTTTTAGAGAAGCTTGGCTACACCATGGAAGATGTGAAGGCACGGAACTTAGGGGATATTAAGACCAAGGCGGAAAAGGCAGGCATTCCTGCTCTGGCAGAGAGCCTTGGGGTGGGTATTCCTACCCTGACGGATATTCTGTCCGAACTGGTGAAGCCCGGTCGTGACCCTCGTGATGAGGTAGAACAGCCCCTCCTCCGCTCCGATGTTATGAGTATGGAAGACTTAAAAGAGGGTATGATTCTCACGGGAACGGTGCGGAATGTTATCGACTTTGGCGCCTTTGTGGATATTGGCGTTCATCAGGATGGTCTGGTACATATTTCTCAGCTTTCGGACCGCTACGTGAAGCATCCCACCGATGTGGTTTCCATCGGGGATATCGTTAAGGTTAAGGTTCTCTCTTGTGATGTGCAGAAAAAACGAATCAGCCTGACCATGCGAGATATTGAGGGAGCGTGACGCTCCACCCATTGCCGGATTTTATTCGTGGTAAAGATTTACTACAGATGCCGGAGCCACATAGATTTTACGTTTCCATGTAGGGGAGGGGCTTGCTCCTCCCGTATAAATTAATAAATTATTTTAATATTTCTTTTGCCTTGCCCAATTGCGCTCGCCCACCCGAGCGCCTCTCTCCACCCTTCGGTGTGGATTCGACCAAAAGGGGCTACCGCCCCTTTGGAAACCCCGTGTTTTACGGAAACAAGGAGGAATTATCGGGAGTTTAAGGGGGCAATGCTCTCTTTTTGGCTCCGCCCATAGGCGGAACAATGGCGCCGGGGCAAGGTCGGCGCAACGGG
>JAZRCD010000376.1:0-5871 GCA_045635425.1 Ructibacterium sp.
ATGTTCATAGCGGTTGCACGCTCTGCCATAAACTCAAAGCCGATAAAGCTGTTAAGAAGATAGAAGATACCGCTTACGACCACAACACCAATCATCTTGATGTACAGACAGGTAAACGCCACACGCTTGGAGTCGGTGTTACCGCTGATGGAGGACAGAATCGGAGTGATGGTGGTACCGATGTTCTGACCCAAAATAACCGGAATTGCAGTGGAATAAGGAATGATACAGGTCAAGGAAAGTGCCTGTAACACACCTACCGATGCAGAAGAAGACTGGATGATGGCGGTAAAGATGGTACCAACCAAAATACCCATAATGGGATTGTTACCAAACATGGTAAGAATGTTGGTGAAGGCTTCGTTATCCTTCAAGCCTTCCACCGCACCACTCATGGCATCCATACCAAACATCAGGATTGCAAAACCAACAAAGATGGCACCTAAGTTCTTGTTCTTGTCGGTCTTTGCCATCATAATCATCACGATACCAATGGCCGCCAGAATGGGGGTAAAGGAATCCGGCTTTAACAGTTTCATAACAATGGCACCGGTTTCCTTAATGTCTGCGGTACTCAAAAGCCATGCCGTTACTGTAGTACCGATATTGGCACCCATAATCACGCTGATGGTCTGACCCAACTTCATAATACCGGAGTTTACAAAACCAACCAGCATAACCGTTGTGGCCGATGAAGACTGAATGATAGCGGTTACCGCAAATCCAAGCAAAAATCCAAGAATTCGATTGGATGTAAGTTTTGCCAGAATAGACTCCAGCTTTCCGCCGGCAAGTTTCTTGAGGCCGTCTCCCATCAATTCCATACCGTAAAGGAAAAGGGCAAGACCGCCAATCAATGCCAAAATACTAAAAATGTCCATAATTTTCCTCCATTTTCATTTGTTTTCTTTTTTATATGTCCGCGGAAGAATCTTCCGTTATTTTTTGTTCCGACGCACTGCCGCCTTATCGTTGATATTAAACGCCAGATTGTTGTTGTCATCGGCTTTTTTCACCGCTTTATGAATCAGGGACTCCAGTTCCTCTGCGCCCAGATAGTCTTTCGGGTTAAACTGATCACCGGTAGCATAGGAAATCAGGGTTCCTTTCAGCCAGTCTGCCCCGGGGTCATCCTGACGGAAATTCATACTGCAAACCAAGAGTCGACCCTTCATCACCCGATACTCAAACAAGGATGCCTGCCTGAGCACATACTTGTGGGGAGAAACATTCTCCACAATGGGATGAAAAGGAATGGATCGATCCGCAAAGATGACCATCTTTCCGTCGGTCATCAATCCGTCAAACTGATATCCGCAGAAACCATCATGAGGAAGTTCCTTGGTTAGCGGATGGTCATGAATCACGGTTGCGAGCTGACCGGACACCCGTCCTGCAATGGCAATCTGGAAGAGGGTTGGAGCATTCTGGAAAGGCTCTGCGCCCAGAAGAAGAACATCCTTTCCCTCTGCCAACAACTGTTTCAGTTCTTCCTCGCTCATTCCCTCAGAAATCACAAGGTCTTTGGCATCGGGAAGTTCCTTCTTGGGGAACAGGTAAAGATCCCATCGGTTCTCCACGATCTTGTCTTCCCATTCCAAGGTAGCCAACAGTTTCATCTCTTTCGGTTTGGAAACCTCAGGCAAAGTTGCCGAGAAGTTACTCAAACCGCTGACGCCTTTTTCTATTTTCTCAAGAGAAACGGTCTTCTTTTCGAGTTCCGCTCCTTCTACCAAAAGGCTTATGGTCAAAGTCGCCCCTTGTATCTCCTTCTCCCCGAAATGGGAAAGATGGATACCGCAGGAGAAGTCGTCCCCTCCTGCAAAGTTGAACTTTCTTCCGATATCATGAAGAAGTACCGTCTCGCCATTGTATCGACGAACATTCTCCACCGTCTCGCCGGGCTTTAACTCATAAAACTCGTTCATCATACCCACATCGTAGCCAACGGTATGCCAGTGGGTATCAATGGGACCTAAATAGTCAAACCCCAGAATGGTCTTACACCGACGAATCTGTTCAAAACTGTATTTTCGTACCATGGACTGCCACTTGGAAGAATATTCAAAGTACATGGGCGCCTTGTCCAGGACACCGGTCTCCCGAAGATGCTCTTCAATGGACGAAAAATACGGAAGTTTTCCAAATCTGGAATTCTGATACCGCTCCTTTAGACTCAGGTCGGTATAGGTTCCCGAAATACATATTTCATGGCTGAGCCGTGGCTTTTGATAGAGGGGATACCATCCGTCCAATTCCTCCGGCGTTGCCTTCAGGGAACTATAACTGTTCCGTCCGTTGGCATAACTGTTATAAACATCACAGAAACGGGACAGAAGTTCAAACCGACCGGGATGATGGGGGAATGGTTCTTTTACCACGTTTTCTCCCAACTGTTCATCCGATCCGTATTCCACACCCCGCAATGCACTCATGGGGGAGAACAAACTATCCGATTCTGTGTGGACAACATCTGCAAGGTATTCCAGATGCTCCATCAGTTCCTCGTCAATGGCCTGCTCGTTTCCGGAACAATAAACCACCACCGAGGGATGGTTCCGACAGAACCGTACGATCTCTTTCCACTCCTCTTCCGAGGTGTTGTTAGCACTTTCCACATGGAAGAGCATACCTAATTCGTCTGCCGCCTGCATATATTCTTCCGGCGGAACGTAGGTATGAAACCGTACAAAGTTAAATCCTAATTCCTTGAGTTTGGTAACAATCTTCTCATAGGCTTCCTTGTCATGATGAAGATGCATGGTCTCAGGATAATAGCAATGCTCACAAATACCACGAAGATAGGTTGGCATTCCGTTCAGGTATACCATTTCCTTGTCTGCGGTTAGTCTCCGCACACCAAAGATGCGAGAGATTTTTTCCTCCCCCGAAACAAGTTCCAACCGATATAATTTAGGATGCTCCGGGCTCCAATATTCCATACCGTCGGTGGCAAGAACAAAATCACCTTCTGCCTCGCTCTTGCAAAGGAGGGTTTCTCCGTCATACACCCCATATGCAAAGGTGCAAGGCTCAGTCATTTCCACCTTCACCGTCACCGACTGACAATCCTTAGACACCAGAACATAGGCATCCCGTAAGGGAGAGGGATAATAGCGAATTCCAACATCACCGGTAATTCCTCCGGTACATTCGTTGACCGCGCGGTTGGCAAGACCAATCACCGGTTCCTGACCGTATCCCTCCAATTCGAAGTTGGAGACCGAAAGTACAATGGTATTTTCTCCAATATGGAGAACATCTGCAGGAATCTCCATCTCAAAGGGAGTGGAAAAACCCTGATGTTCCCCTATGTAAATTCCGTTTATCCAAGCCGAAACCCGATTCTGCACACCGGCAAAGGTCAACGCGGCAGGCAGGTCGTTTCGGTTTGCTTGAAAGGTTTTCCGATAGAAAAAGTTTCCCAGATAGTTGGGAAGTTTGGTATCCCACGGCATCATGGAGGTGGGATATCTTAACACCGAATACTCAGGGTTGATGACCAAATCAGACCCAAAAGGCGTTTCTGCAAAGATCTCCTCCATATCCTCCCAGTAGCCGGGTACGGCGTCGGGAATAAGAACTCCCTCAAAATTCGGCAGTTCTCTACCTTGGTATAAGTTCTTTTGATATGCCATTTCCCAACTTCCGTTGAGAGAAATCATCTCTTTCTGCATAGGGATTCTCCTTTAGACCACAAATCTCAAATGTTCCTTATTCCAATACAAAAGGTCCGAAATATTCACTTCTCTGGAAATCCACCTCGGTGGGGTGCATGGGATACATGGAACCGTAATGCTCCCGAATGGTTTCCTCTCCGCACTTGTAGAAGTTACCCCGCATCTCCTTGGTGTGTCCGCCAAACATTTTATCAATATAATCAAAGGGAATGGTAAACTGAATGGTCCAACAGCCGTCCTCTACCAAGCTCTGTACCCCAAAGAAGTTCTTATCCTCTGTGGGTGCTACCGAGTCGTGGCGGTGGGTTCTGAACCCTAAGTTCATGGTACCAAAGGGGTTGAACTCGAAGTTCATATACCGCTTATCTTCCATATTGGGGGAAATGAAGAACTCCATACAACTGTCGTTGCAAACTCTCTCGTTCTGCTTGGTAAACCGAGCAAGCAGAGGAGTTTCGTCAGTCCACATCTTCACATACATAGCCTCTTCATTATAGAGTACCTTGGCATAGGTATTGGGCAGATACTCAAACTGCTTCCAGTTGTTGATGTTCACCGAAGCGGTCTCTGCCAGTTCCCAAGTAGGGTCGTTCATTGCAAGAATTTTATGATCTGTTTTTTTAATGGTATACATAACAATCTTCCTCCTTATTCATCCATTGCCTCGTCGGTTAATTTCGACACGGCAAATCGCTGGCTCTTATAAAGTCCAATATGACCGGACAATAGAAAACTTACACTGCAAACCGCCGCAAAAATCCAGAGGTTTGTTCCAAAAATCTCCATGGCAAGCATCAAGGATGCAATGGGACAGTTTACCACCCCACAGAACAGCGCCACAAGTCCCACCGCCGCTGAGAATTCCGCAGGCAAACCGAGCAGAGGACCCACCACACAACCAAAGGTGGCACCAATAAAGAGGGTGGGGACAATCTCTCCGCCCTTGAATCCCGCTCCAATACAGATGGCAGTAAAGAGAATCTTTAAAAGAAATGCCTCCGGTCTTGCCTGACCACCCATAGCACGGGCAATCACGTCCATACCTGCACCGTTATAATCGGTGGTTCCAAGCACCAAGGTCAGAAGAATCACCAGCACACCGCCTATGAACCCGCGAAGATAACCATTGGGCACCAGTTTCTTCATATATTTTTCGCTCTTGTGAAGAGCCAAACAGAATACCATACTAACCAAAGCACAAAGGAGCGCCAGAACCATTACCTGTGCCACAGCCGTTCCCGTGGTTTCTGCCAAGCCAATGCCGGGGAACCGAACGGGACTTGATCCAAAGAACAGAGCAATCCGATAGGCGATAAAGGACGCCACCAGACAAGGAAAGAGTCCCCGATACTCCATAACGCCGATGCAGGTTACCTCAATGGCGAAAATGGTTGCCGTAAGGGGTGTGCCAAACAATGCCGCAAAGACACTGCTCATTCCTGCCATGACCATCATGTGCAGTTCTGTCTTGGAAAGACGGAACACCTTACCCATATTATAACCAAGGCTACCACCCAACTGAAGTGCCGCACCCTCTCTGCCTACCGATGCGCCCAGCAGGTGGGAAATGGAAGTGCTGACAAAAATCAAAGGTGCCATGGTGAAGGGAACTTCTTTCTCAGAACGAACCGCATCTAAAACTCGATTGGTATCTAACTTGCCTTTTACCTTGCCCCATCGATAAAGCGCCGCAATCACAATACCACCCAAAGGGAGCAGATACAAAAGCCACCCGTGTGTACCGCGCAGCTCGGTCACATATTCCAGCAACTCATGAAAAACGCTGCCTGCAACACCGCCAATCACACCCACCAATACTGCAAGAAATAACCATTTTCCGAGGTGAAGTGCGCTTTGCATCATGACATTTATACTGTCTTTGAATTTCTCCAATGTCCTGCTTCCCTTCTGATTAAAATCCTATTTACTCAATCATATCTTATCACAAAAGAATTCTGCCGTCAAATAAAAAAATGTTGACATTTTTATTTCTCTGTGTTACATTGATTAGAGAAACGTTTCCCCACAAGGAATTAACTATGAAAAATCAGGTTTCCGTCAAGGATATTGCCCAAGAACTTCATATCTCCCTTTCCACCGTTCACAAAGCCCTGACCGGAAAACCCGGTGTCAGTGAGGCAAAACGGCAGGAGGTCATTGAAACCGCAATGGAGGATTCCATTCGTCGGGA
>JAZRCD010000377.1:0-2531 GCA_045635425.1 Ructibacterium sp.
TACCAGCTGTGCGCTCAAGTCGGGGTTCTTAACCTCGATTACGTTCAAGATGATGGTCTTACCGGTCATCTGTTCCAGTTCTTTCTTGAGCTTTTCGATTTCGCTGCCGCCCTTACCGATTACGATACCGGGCTTACCAGCGTGGATGGAAACGCGAACCTTGTTCGCAAACTTCTCGATTTCGATCTTGTCAACTCCGGCCAGGAATAACTTTTTCTTGAGGAAAACTCTGAGGTTGTAGTCCTCTACCAGACTGTCACCGAAGTTCTTTTTGTCAGCAAACCAACGGGAATCCCAGTCTTTAATGATTCCGACTCTGATACCGTGGGGATTAACTTTCTGACCCATAACTTTTTACCTCCTATCTTATTCCTTCTCCTGAAGTTTAATCGTAATATGACTTGTTTTCTTATTGATTCTGAATGCACGACCCTGCGCTCTTGCCTGTACCCGCTTCAAAGTGGGGCCCTGGTCTGCATAAACCTCTGCAACATAGAGGTTTTCTACGTTCATCTTGAAGTTGTTCTCTGCGTTAGCCATTGCAGACTTGAGCAGTTTCTCAACAACAGGACTTGCAGCCTTAGGGGTGTTTCTTAAGATACCGATTGCTTCACCGACCGGCTTATTTCTAATCAGGTCGATCACAATGCGGACTTTTCTGGGCGCAATGCGTACATGTGTAACTTTTGCTACTGCTTCCATGTTCTGTGCAGCTCCTTTCATCAATCTAATTCCTCAGCGCAATTACTTAGAAGTCTTTGCGCCGGCATGACCCTTGTATGTTCTGGTGGGAGCGAATTCGCCAAGCTTATGGCCAACCATATCCTCGCTCACATATACCGGAACATGCTTTCTTCCATCATAAACCGCAATGGTATGTCCAACCATCTCCGGGAATATAGTAGAAGCTCTTGACCAGGTCTTTAAAACGTTTTTCTCGTTCTTTTCGTTCATAGCCACAATTCTTGCAAGCAGCTTCGCATCAACGAAAGGTCCCTTTTTAATACTTCTTCCCATGTGATTCCCTCCTTACTTGCTGTTCCGTCTCTTAACGATGAACTTGTTAGACTTCTTCTTCTTATCTCTGGTCTTGTAACCAAGAGCAGGCTTACCCCAGGGAGTTACCGGGCTCGGCATACCGATGGGGGACTTACCTTCACCACCACCGTGGGGGTGGTCATTGGGGTTCATAACAACACCGCGGACGGTAGGTCTGAAGCCCATGTGGCGCTTTCTACCAGCCTTACCGATGTTGATGTTGGAATGATCACTGTTACCAACCTGACCGATGGTTGCACGGCAGTTCAGGCGAATCATACGAACTTCGCCGGAAGGAAGACGCAGCTGAGCATAGCCGTTCTCCTTTGCCAGAAGCTGTGCAGTTGCACCAGCGGAACGAACCATCTGTGCACCTTTACCGGGGTTCATCTCTACGTTGTATACCATGGTACCAACGGGGATGTCCTTCAGTTCCATTGCATTACCGGGCTTAATATCAGCACCTTCACCGGAAACTACCACGTCGCCCTTTTTCAGGCCCAGGGGAGCGATGATGTAGGTCTTAACGCCGTCCTCATACTGGATGAGTGCAATGTTTGCGCTACGGTTCGGATCATACTCGATGGAAAGAACGGTTGCGTTCATACCATCCTTGTATCTCTTAAAATCAATTACTCTGTACTTTCTCTTTGCGCCACAACCACGGTGACGTACGGTGATTCTACCCTGTGCATTACGTCCTGCTTTACTGGAAAGAGGAGCAAGCAGAGATTTTTCCGGTGCTACCTTATCAATCTCTTCGAAGGTGGAAACCGTCATATGACGCCGAGACGGGGTCGTCGGCTTATATTTTTTAATTCCCATTTTTCAATCTCCTTATCTGCAAATTTTTAAACAGAGATTAAGACTCAAACAGCTCGATAGTCTTGCTGTTTTCAGTGAGTTTAACTACTGCCTTTTTCCAGTCAGCACGCTTACCGGAGAACACGCCCTGTCTCTTGGGCTTACCGATATAGTTCATGGTGGTGACTTTTTCTACCTCTACCTTGAAGATCTCTTCAACTGCTTTTTTAATCTGAATCTTGTTGGCACCCTTAGCTACCTCAAAGGTGTACTTCCGGTCTGCAACCTGATCCATACTATTCTCAGTGATGATAGGTCTTCTGATAATATCATGTGCTAACATTATGCGTACACCTCCTCAAGCTTGGTTACCGCATCCTTCAAGATGATGCACTTGGTGTGATTCAGAACCTCGTAGGTGTTGATTGCACCAACATAAGTGGTATCTACACCCTCGATGTTTCTTGCAGAAAGAACAATGTTCTTGTCGTTCTCAGGAAGAACGATGAGCGCTTTTTCACTAACGTTCAGGTTCTTCAGGAGGCTTGCTACCTGCTTGGTCTTGATTTCCTCGCAAGCGAAAGCGTCCAGAACGATCAATTCGTTATCCTCTACTTTGGAAGACAGTGCAGACTTAAGAGCCAGACGTCTTACCTTCTTGTTTACAGTGTATCTGTAATCTCTGGGCT
>JAZRCD010000378.1:0-2481 GCA_045635425.1 Ructibacterium sp.
TTCTGCTCGATGGAACCACCCCCGCCCCCGCTGTAGCCTCCCCCGCCTGTACCACCAGCGACACCGCCACCTGCGAAACCACCGGAGACAGGTCCACTTCCTGTGCCGCCAAAGTTATTATTCATTCCCTCCAGAGTTTTCTGTGCTGACAAAGCTTGGTTAAAGTCTGCCAAAATTTCTGCAGAGTCAGCATAATTACCTGCTAATCTCAAAAACAACGTTTTCAAGTCTTGAATATCATTGATGGCATCCTCTGGAATGCCAATATGTTCACGGTAAGTTGTCATTAGCAAACTTTGAATGGTATTCCACTTTTTGTTGACAACAGCGCTGTTCAATTTCTCAATTAAATCAAATTCATCCGTAGCCTTTTGAACAGCATCATCAATAGCTGTACGGAAACTATAAAAGTCCGTAATAGTTGCGCCACCATTTGTTAAAGCATCATAGCTGTCATAAACCTCTTTGACAAAACCATCTTTAGAAAGCCATGCTGTAAGATTAGAGCTGCCATAGTTGTGCAAAAAGCTATCCATCGCGCTTACACCTGTAATTTCATCATAGGGGATGCTATCGCAGAACAGTTCTACCTGAGATTCCGTTGCTGCATTATCGCCGCATTGTAATCGCAAGGTGTAATTTCCGCTCTTAGAACTGGGCTTCACTGCTAAGGTCATATCCAGCATTCCGTGCTCATTTGTCAGTGTCTGCGCAACTGCACAAAGTTTGCCGGTTTCATCAACCAAAACAGCAGTCGCATTCTCTCCGGTTAGTCCGGTATAACCTGAAATCTTTACTTCATTATAGTTGGTTACGGTAGAGAGCGCAATTTCTGCTCCCTCTGCCGGCTTTCCGGTTGCCTTGTTTGGAACCATATAACCCTGAGGCTGCAAAAGCGGGATTCCGGATTGGGATGAATCCCATACCAAAAGTCCAAGGTCATTTTTCGCAAGATCAATGCTACTTAAGTCAATGTTTTTGTTTATCACCAATTCTTCGCCGGGGGCAATGATGTAGGGTTCGGAATAAACTTCTTCGATGTAACCATACTCCTTGTTATATGCCACAAGAAGAATCTCCGCCTGTCTGTTGTATTGAGAATCCGGCTTATCAAAAATCATATTGCCCGTTATGGTTGCTGCACCACCCTCAACCTTGAGCGGATCAATATTAATCAAGGAATCCTTCCAAATCATCACATCATCAAAATCTTGAGAAACGACCGCGTCATCCAATGTCCACGCAAGGAAGGGATCCGCATTATTTTGAGCTTCAATGGGACCATTCTTAAAGACGGTTGTCCAAACATCATCTCCAACCTTACGATAATAGGTATCATGCACTGTGTCACCGGTTCGACAAATCATCATTTCGTACCATGCATTAAGTTCAAAATTTGGAAGAGAGGCTGTTGTACCACCCACATTCCAGATATGATCTCTGGCAATGGCATAACGATTTCGTGTGTTATCCTTCCATATCAGGAAGTTAACATTCTGCCAAGCATCATTCACGCGAAATTTAAATTTAACATTAAAGGTGCCACCCGGATTCATTCCACCGGTAGGAATATAGGCACGATTCCCGCCAACAGTTCCCTGAGCATTGGAACGAGCTTTCAGGATTCCATTCTCAACCTTCCATCCCTCTTCCAGTACCCAAAGATCGCTTTCCTCTGAAAAATCTTCGTTAAGAAAGATTAAATTTTCCTGTCCGCGAATATAGGTAGGGTCTGTCATCAGTTCCCGGCGGAACAATTGAATCTGCTCCATGATTTGCAAAGTACATGCTCCGGAAATCTCCACACCAGTCAGACCTCCCTTAACAGGGAAACCCGTTGTGGTGCCGACGGGTGTCCAAACATCCATACCGGAACTATCCCACTTGGCGTAGAGTTTGTATGTCGAATCATCTTCTGTCAAAAGCAGATATTCTACCCAACCGGTTCCTGGCTTAAAGGAATTGGAAACTGATGCTCCGCCTGCATCCCGAATGGTGATACTCTCTGTCGTTAAATCAATGTGCGCCATACCTGCGCTATGTGCCGCTTTCACAGAAGCCGATTGCCCTTCATCCAATTTAACTCTAAATCGAAGGGGGGTCGCCTCTTTAAAGGCATTCCAGTTGCTTTCCCGATTCCATGCGACGACTGCACCGGATTCCATTTTAGCACCATCTGCCGTAAAATTCACCGTACCACTTGTCGCAATTCCCTCAGGATTTATTCCTGCGATATCATATTCCGTTGCAAAATCCTCTTCTACTGTCAAGGTAACTGCATCATAGGTTTCCTGCTTGGTAAGGTCTTTCATGGTGTAAAGAGGAAGATTCGGTCGCAATACCTCTATGGATTGTAACAAAACAGGTCCATATACAGATACACCGGTTACTGCATCGCCGAAAGCACCGGTTTCAGTTGTTGTTATGTAGACCCATTCTCCTGCCGCATCCTTGCTTCCTCTCATGTACACCTTGTATCCA
>JAZRCD010000379.1:0-3717 GCA_045635425.1 Ructibacterium sp.
CTGGATCAAGGATGTTTCACTGCGCAAAAATCCTTCTTTGTCCGCATCTAAGATTGCAACAAGCGATACTTCCGGAATATCCAATCCTTCACGAAGCAGATTGATACCCACCAACACATCAAAAACACCCAATCTTAAATCACGAATAATCTCCATCCGTTCTATGGTTTGAACATCCGAATGAAGATATCGAACCTTAACACCCATCTCCTCAAAATACTCTGTCAAGCGCTCTGCCATTTTCTTGGTCAGGGTTGTTACTAAAACACGCTCATTCTTCTCTGTCCGCTTCACGATTTCACCGTACAAATCGTCCGTTTGTCCGTGAATGGGACGAACTTCTATCATAGGATCCAAAAGTCCCGTCGGCCGTATGATTTGCTCTACAATCCGACAAGATTCCTCTTTTTCATATTCCGCAGGTGTTGCACTTACGAAAATCGCTTGGTTCAGCCGTTCATAAAACTCATCAAAGGTTAGCGGCCGATTATCAAATGCAGATGGCAAACGAAATCCGTAATTGACCAGATTCTCTTTTCTTGACCGGTCTCCTGCAACCATAGCACGTACCTGCGGCAATGTGACATGGGACTCATCCACAAACAAGAGGAAATCCTTCGGCAGATAATCAAGTAAGGTAAACGGTGGCGTGCCCGGCGCACGACCGCTGATGTGTCGGGAGTAGTTCTCGATTCCATTGCAAAAACCGGTTTCACGCATCATCTCGATATCATAGTGCGTTCTTTGCTCCAGCCGTTGCTCCTCAACCAACTTATTATCCTCTAAGAGTTCTTTTCTTCTCTCCTCTAATTCTTTCTCAATGCTTAATATAGCCGCTTCTCTTTTATCTGCAGTGGTAACATAGTGCGATGCCGGATATATCGCCACATGCTTCCGTTCAGCAACGACTTCACCACTCACAGGATTAAAGTCATAAATACGTTCGATTTCATCACCAAAAAATTCTACTCTCACAGCATTACCGCTGGATTCAGACGGGAAAATATCCAACACATCTCCACGGACACGGAATTTATTTCTGGTAAAATTGATTTCGTTACGTTCATACTGAATCTCGATTAACTTTGCAACCACCTCGTCCCGATCCTTTATCATTCCGGGACGCATGGAAATAACCATGTTGTTATAATCGATGGGATCACCCAATCCGTAAATACATGAAACACTGGCAACAATAATAACATCCTTTCGCTCAAAAAGTGCCGCTGTGGCACTATGGCGCAGTTTGTCAATTTCTTCATTGGTGGATGCATCTTTTTCAATATAGGTATCCGAGTAAGGGATATATGCTTCCGGCTGGTAATAGTCATAGTAAGACACAAAGTATTCCACAGAATTATTAGGGAACAACTCTTTAAACTCGCTGCAAAGTTGTGCCGCAAGAGTTTTGTTATGGGCAAGAACCAATGTAGGCTTTTGCACTTGTTCAATTACCTTTGCCATGGTATATGTCTTACCGCTTCCCGTTACACCCATTAAAGTTTGAAATTTGTCGCCCTTTAAAACACCTTCAGAAAGTCTTGCAATGGCTTTTGGCTGATCTCCTGCCGGTTGATACTCAGACACTACCTGAAACTCCATATCCTCACCCCCGAAATATTAGATTTTTTGTTGTAATTTATCATTTTATTATACCATAGCATTTCATACGATTCAAGTTATTTCTGCATAGTTTTCTCTAAAATAAGTCTCCGCTTTTTGTCCATTTTCTATCCTCACCAAAAACCCTTCTCGTTTTTTCCCATTTTTGTATATATTTTTAAGAAAAGTCCTTGACAAAAATTATCGTCCGTGCTATGCTAAGAATAATTGTTTTAGCACTCTATCAAGGTGAGTGCTAACAAATTCTCTGAGGGGAGTTGATTCCATGGCATTAGATGATAGAAAAAAATCCATATTGCGTGCCATTGTCGAAGGGTATATTCAAAATGCTGAACCCGTAGGCTCCCGCAGTATTGCCAAAAATACCGATCTTAATCTAAGCGCCGCAACCATTCGAAATGAAATGGGCGACTTAGAGGAAATGGGTTTTTTGGTACAACCTCACACCTCCGCAGGGCGAATTCCTTCCAGTCAAGGATTTCGGTTTTATGTTGATAGTTTGATGGAACAATATCGCATGACAACAACAGAGATTCAGCAAATGCGAAGTGCCATGCTTCACAAAATCCGTGAACTGGACAAAATAGTCAAAGACGTTTCTGCCGCTTTTTCCGGTATCACCAATCTTCCTACCTTTGGTATGGTTCCCACTATTGAATACGGCACCATCAAGGGCATCAAGCTTGTTTCTGTTGATGAAAGAACTGTTATGGTAATTGTTTCTGACAGTTCCGGTCTTATCAAAAACAAACTTCTGCGCCTCCGCACACCGGTGGATGAAGCGTTTTTGGTACGAGTAACCGAATTATTAAATCAAAACATTGCGGGATATACTCGTTCAGAAATCAATTTGAATCGCATTGTGGAAGTAGCTGCCGTATTAGGTGATAATCAAGAAATCCTCACCTCGGTTCTGGAATTGGTACACGAAGCCATTTCCGAAATAGACAAACGTGAAATTTTTATGGAGGGTGCAACCAACATTCTTCGCTTTCCTGAATATAACGATATCACGAAGATCAAAGAAATCCTTGAATTCTTTGATGATAAGCAAAGCATGGGAGATTTCCTATCCGCTCTTCCCACTTTAAATGATGGTGAGGTAAAGGTCTTCATCGGTGATGAAACAGAACTCCCGCAATTAAAGAATAACAGTATTGTGCTTTCGGCATACAAGGCAGGACCCGATCTTACCGGAATCATTGGCGTAGTCGGCCCCACTCGTATGGATTATGCAAAAACAGTTTCCGGCGTTGGCTTTTTTGCAAAACAACTCGGCGAGATGTTAAGCCGTCGCTTGGAAAGTGGCAACTCATTAGAATGGACAAACGAAAAAGGAGATGACAATCTTGGCTAAAGAACAAACGAAAAAAGAAACTACCGTTGAAGAGTCCGATGTTTTAGAAACACCTGAAACCGAGGAACAACCTGTTGAAAAGACAGACCTTGAACTGGCAGAAGAGAATATTGCTAATTTGACCGATCGACTGATGCGGACCGCCGCAGAGTTTGACAATTTCAAAAAGCGTTCTCAAAGAGAAAAAGAGGAACTCTATGCTGTGGCTGTCTGCGATACCGTAGAAAAACTTCTTCCTGTTCTGGATAATTTAGAACGTGCAGTTGCGGTTGATGCCGACACTGCAGACACAACGGTGCTTGATGGTGTCAAAATGATCAAAAAGCAATTTGAAGATGCTTTGACAGCATTAGGCGTTGCTCCCATTGAAGCAATCGGGAATCCCTTTGATCCCGAAAAGCACAATGCGGTTATGACCGAAGAAAGTGACAAAGAAGAAAATACCGTCTTGGAAGAGTTCATGAAAGGATATCTTTACAAAGACAAGGTAATTCGCCATTCCATGGTGAAGGTAAGTTGTTAATTACATTTGATTTTAATTAAGAAAGGATGATATAAAATGGCAAAAATTATTGGTATTGACTTAGGTACTACAAACTCTTGTGTATCCGTAATGGAAGGTGGCGAGCCCACCGTTATCACCAACCCTGAAGGTGCAAGAACTACTCCTTCTGTGGTTGCATTCACTAAAACCGGCGAACGTCTGGTAGGTCAGGTTGCTAAGCGTCAGGCTATTA
>JAZRCD010000380.1:0-5530 GCA_045635425.1 Ructibacterium sp.
GTTGTAAACCCGGCGGCAAACACCGCAGAGGGAACTCCCATCTATGGCATGCCGGTACTGAACGCGGCAGATGCCAAGAAGGTTATTGTTTGCAACTTTGACCTGAATCCCGGTTATGCAGGTGTTCCCAATCCTCTCTACGAGAGTGAGAACACCATCATGATGCTGGGTGATGCCAAGGAGACAGTGGCGAAACTGATTTCCGCTCTGGATGGGGAGCCGAACAAAACGGATGCCGGTGCAAGTAAATCTGTTTCCGTTGGTGACATTCTGGCAGATGCCAAGAAGGTTATGATTGTTCCCGGTTATGGTATGGCTTTGGCTCAGGCACAGAGCACCGTTAAGGCACTCTCCGATAAGTTGGAAGCTAAGGGCGTGGAAGTAAAGTTTGCAATCCACCCGGTAGCCGGCAGAATGCCCGGTCACATGAACGTACTCCTTTGTGAGGTAGATGTTCCCTACGACAAACTCTATGAAATGGATGCAGTAAACGGCGAGTTTGGAGAATGTGATGCGGCAATCATCATCGGTGCGAATGACGTTGTAAACCCGGCGGCAAACACCGCAGAGGGAACTCCCATCTACGGCATGCCGGTGCTGAACGCGGCAGATGCCAAGAAGGTTATTATCTGTAACTTTGACCTGAATCCCGGATATGCAGGTGTTCCAAATCCTCTCTATGAGAGCGAGAACACCATCATGATGCTGGGTGATGCCAAGGAAACTGTGGCAGAGTTGATTCAGAGCTTTTAGGAAAGCAAATGAAAAAGGATTGAATCATTCTTGATTCAATCCTTTTTTTGTGTCTTATGCATTTTTTGCTTTTTCCAAAAGTGCTTCCGCATATTCCTTGGGGCGAATGCTCAGGTAGGAGAAAGGCTTATCCAAAGCCTGTTCTATCATGGCAACGGCCTCGTCCTTTTTGCCTAAGGCAAGAAGAACTTCTCCGTATCCGTAGTAGGCTTCAGGGAATCGAGGTTCCTTCTCAATAAGATCGCCATAGACCTCTTCGGCTTTTTCGTACTGACCTAAATGTGCATAGGATTCAGCAAGATTATCACAGATAATATGAGAATCGCTATTGTAGTCGTAGGCTTTCAGATTGAAGTCCAACGCCTTTTCTTTGTCCTCTTTCAGGTTGTAGAAGATACCCAGATTTTCATAAACCACAGAGGTTTGATAGCCGTAGTCCAGAAGATCCTCCAGGATCTCAATGGCTTCGTCCAGGTCTCCCTCTTTCCAATAAAGCAATGCCATCAGGTTTTGAATCTGGTTCCGGGCAGCGCTGCCACGGGAGGTTTTGTCCTTGCACAGTTGTAAAAACCGCCGTGCATCCACCAGTTCACCGCATCGGAGACAGACATAACCCAATTGCATTTGATTGTTGAAGTTCAGCGGACCAACCCGATAAGCAAGTCGAAACCACTTCATGGATGTGGGGTAATCTCGCTTTGCGTAGGAAAGTTTTCCGATGAATGCCAGCAAGTCGCCACGCTTTACCAGAAGGACGAAGAGGATAGCAATAAGAATAATCCATCCAAACATGATAGTCCCTCCCGTTATTAGTAAAGGTTGTTAACGGTTCTGGGATAGGGCAGAACGTCACGGATATTGCTCATGCCGGTCAGGTACATGATGGCACGTTCAAATCCAAGGCCGTAACCTGCGTGCTTACAACCACCAAAACGACGGAGGTCAAGGTAGTGGCCGTATTCTTCCTCGGGAAGACCCATTTCCTTCATCCGCGCAGTGAGGATGTCCAAACGCTCTTCTCTCTGGCTACCGTCGATGATTTCACCAATGCCGGGAACCAGACAGTCCATAGCCGCAACGGTCTTGCCGTCTTCATTGAGGCGCATATAGAACGCCTTGATATCCTTGGGATAGTCGGTAACAAAGATGGGCTTTTTGAATACTTCCTCAGTAAGGTAACGCTCGTGTTCGGTCTGCAGGTCCATACCCCACTTAACGGGATATTCAAAGTCCTTACCGCTCTTTTCTAAGATTTCAATGGCTTCGGTGTAGGTTACACGACCAAAGTCGTTGCTGACAACATTGTCAAGACGGGCAAGGAGTTCCTTGTCCACAAAGTTGTTGAAGAACTGCATTTCTTCAGGAGCCTGCTCCAGTACATAACGAATGATGTATTTCAGCATATCCTCTGCCAGTTCCATATCGTCGTTCAGGTCTGCAAAAGCAATCTCCGGCTCAATCATCCAGAACTCAGCCGCGTGACGAGTGGTGTTGGAGTTCTCAGCACGGAAGGTGGGACCAAAGGTGTAAACATCACCAAATGCCATAGCAAAGTCCTCTGCCTCCAGCTGACCGCTTACGGTAAGGGAGGTGTGCTTGTTGAAGAAATCCTGACCATAGTCTACCTTCTTGTCCTCGGTCAAGGGAAGGTTCTCCATATCCAGAGTGGTTACCTGGAACATTTCACCTGCACCCTCGCAGTCACTACCGGTAATCAGGGGAGTGTGGACATAGACAAAGCCACGCTCGTTGAAGAACTTGTGGATGGCAAATGCCACCAAAGACCGAATCCGATATACCGCCGAGAAGGTATTGGTTCTGGGACGGAGGTGGGGAATGGTTCTGAGGTACTCAAAGGAGTGACGCTTTTTCTGTAAGGGATAATCGGGGGTGCTGGCACCCTCAATGGTAACGGATTCTGCCTTCAATTCGAAGGGCTGCTTTGCCTCAGGGGTCAGAACCAGAGTTCCGGTTACCGAAAGAGCCGCGCCAACGTTCAGCTTGGAAAGTTCGGCAAAGTTGGAGAGCTTCTCTGCTTCGATAACTACCTGCAGGGTCTTGAAGTAGGAGCCGTCGTTTAACTCGATAAATCCAAAGTTCTTGGAGATACGGATGTTCCGCACCCAACCATTCACAGAAACCTGAGACTGGTCAGCGGGAGCACCGGTAAATAATGCTTTGATTTTCATGTGAATATCGTCCTTTCTATTTGTATTCCTTAATCAGTTCGGCTCTGGGATAGCCACGGCTATGATCCACATTGGTAATGTAGAAGCCACGTCCGTAGTAGAACCGAATCAATGCGGTAACCTTGGACGCAGTATGAAGACGAAGGGTTTTGACCCCATTCTGAATCATAATTTTATCTACCACGTTCATCAGAATCTTACCGATACCATGGTTCCGATGATGATCGGCAACCGCAAAACGGCTCAGGTATGCTTCGCTGTTGGGCAGGAGTTCCACACGAACTGCACCCAAAGGCTCATCGTCAATCCGAACCACGAAAACGTTCTTCTTTGCAATATCAGAACGAATATCGTCATAGGTTTCGTTCAGCGCCTCAATGTTGTAACTAAGACCTGCGTTCTCGCAGTATTTCAGGAAGGCGTCCTTGGTAATCTTGTGGATGGCAGGAATATCTTCCTCGGTTGCATGTTTTACTTCAAATGCGTATAAGTTTTCCATAAAGTTTACCTCTCTATTTATCTGCCATCAATGTGGCTAAGATTGCTTTCTGGGCGTGGAGACGATTTTCCGCCTCGTCGAAGATAACAGAACGGGGACCGTCAATAACGTCCTCGGTTACTTCGTAGCCTCGGTATGCAGGCAGACAATGGATGAAGATGCTGTCCTCCTTGGACTTTGCAAAGAGTTCTGCATTTACCTGATAATCCTTAAAGATTTTCACACGTTCTGCCTTTTCTGCTTCCTGACCCATGGAGGTCCAAGTGTCGGTGCAAACCACGTCGGCGTTCATCATTGCCTCAACGGGATCGTGGGTGGTGATGATGGTGGCACCTGTTGCCTTGGCATCTGCCTTGGCGTTCTCTACCACGATATCTTCACACTCGTAGCCAACGGGAGTTGCCACAGACATATCCATGCCCGCCTTGGCGCAGGCGTAGAGGAGGGAGTGTGCAACGTTGTTGCCATCGCCGATGTAAGCAAGTTTCAAGCCTTCCAGCTTACCTTTGTGTTCGTAAACCGTCATCAAATCTGCCATAGCCTGACAGGGATGAAGATGGTCGGTAAGTGCGTTGATAACAGGAACTTGACCATAGTTGGCAAGGTCGATAACATCCTGATGGTCAAAGGTACGAATCATAATACCGTCCACAAAACGACTCATAACATTGGCGGTATCGTAAATGCTTTCGCCACGGCCAAGCTGCATATCATTGGCGTTTAAGTAGAGAGGATGACCGCCCAACTGGTACATACCCACTTCAAAGGAGATACGAGTACGGGTAGAAGATTTGGTAAAAATCATACCCAAGGTCTTACCCTTTAAGATGGGGTGGGCAATTCCTGCCTTCTGTTCCTTCTTGAGTTTCAAACCTAAATCCATCAACTGATGGAACTGGTCAACTGAAATATCGTGAATACTGATAAAATGCTTCATTGTTATCATCCTTTCTATCTTATAAAGAGTTCAGAACATTGCTAAGTGCCGCAGTCAATGCGTCAATATCCTCCGAGGATAAAACCAAAGGAGGAACCACACGAAGAACCTTGGTGCCGATAACACCCACCAAGAATCCTTTCTGCAAAAGGCGAGTGCCAACTTCCTTAGCAACATCGTCCTTTAAAACGATACCCAACATCAAGCCCTTGCCTCGAACGGTTTCAACCTGATCGCCAATCAGGGAGGAGAGGGAGTCTTTGAGGTAATCTCCCATCTTCTTGGCATGGTCAAGGAGACCATGGTTTAACAGTTCATCCAGAACCACAAGACCTGCACGGGTGGAAAAAGGATTTCCGCCGAAGGTGGTTCCGTGGTCACCGGGATGGAAAGCAGAGGCTACCGCTTCCTTTGCCACGAAGGCGCCGATGGGAATACCGCCGCCAAGGCCTTTTGCCATGGTTACAATGTCCGGTTCAACGCCGTACCATTCATAGGCAAAGAGTTTTCCCGTTCTGCCGATACCGGTCTGTACCTCGTCGGCAATCAGGAGAATATCATTCTCTTTGCAGATGGTAGCAATAGCGTCTACAAAATCCTGCTCCAGAGGCATCACGCCGCTTTCGCCCTGAATCATCTCAATCATAATGGCAGCGGTGTTGGGGGTTACTGCGTTCTTAAGGCCATCGATGTCGTTGATATCAACATGGGTGAACTTCTCAAGAAGAGGCAGGTAGGGTTTTTGATATTTTTCCTGACCTGTTGCCGCCACCGTTGCTAAGGTTCTGCCGTGGAAGGAGTTTCGCATGGTGATAAACTCTCTCTTTTCCGGCTGACCTTTTTCTACGAAATATTTCTTGGCAAGTTTGATGGCACCCTCGTTGGCTTCCGCGCCGGTGCTGGCAAAGAATGCCCGATCGCCGCAACTGTTTTCCACCAGCATCTGGGCAAGTAACGCTTGATTTTCCACATAGTAGACACTGGATGTATGGGTCAGGTTTGCCACCTGCTCCTGCAGTTCTGCAACCAGTCTGGGGTGTCCGTAACCCAAGGCGTTAACCGCAATGCCGGCAAAAAAGTCCCGATAGGTTTTGCCCTCGGTGTCGGTCAGGGTAATGCCTTCCCCTTTTCGGAAACAGATGGGGGTTCTTG
>JAZRCD010000381.1:0-9929 GCA_045635425.1 Ructibacterium sp.
TATGCAGGTGCATTCCCCACATGGCTTGCACCCACTCAAGTAAAGATTCTGCCTATTTCCGAGCATTATATGGATTATGCAGAGCAGGTGGATAAGGCTCTCAGCAAAGCGGGCATCCGTACCGAAGTGGATTATCGTAACGAGAAGATTGGTTATAAGATTCGTGAGGCTCAGCTTGAAAAGGTTCCTTATATGCTCATTGTTGGTGAGAAGGAGCAGGCAGAAAATGCTGTTGCTGTTCGTTCTCGTAAGGATGGCGATTTAGGCGCCCTGAAGTTGGACGAGTTTATTGCTAAGATTCAAAAAGAAGTGGACGAAAAAGCAAGATAAGAAAAAAGAAACGCCTTTTAAGGCGGTTCTTTTTTTCTTAATCTTTTAATAATTCCTTTACACGTTCCACATCCTTAATGTCAATCAGGCAGGAGATTTCAATTTCTCCGGTGGTAATCAACTTAATGGGAATATCTTCATCTGCAAGGAGTTGGAACAGAGCGGTAGCAACACCGGGGGTGCTACGCATTCCCTCGCCTGAGAGAATGATTTTGGTGTTGTTTCCGTTTAAGTCTGTGGTTATTTCAGGACTCAATTTCTTAAATGCGATGGTTGCATCTATCACATCTGCCAAGTTCTCCTGAGGAACCGTAAAGGATAAATTGAAAGTATCCTTATAAGGTGCTGTTCGACAAATCATATCCACCGTAACGTTACGATCGGAGATTTCTCCAAGGATTTTTGCCATGTTTTCAGGGGTATTGGGGATATTATTGATGGTAACCAGAGCAACATCTTCTAAATAATCAATATTTGTAATGGTTGGAATCATATGTCTTACCTCCGATTATTTTTGAGACGCGATCAAATCCTTCATTGCATACATGCCGGGTTCTTGATCTACCAAAAAGATTGCAGCTCGTGCTGCACCTACGGCAAAGACCTCTTTAGAAGTTGCGGTGTGCTTTACCTCAATCACTTCGTCGGTGCCGGCAAAGATAACATCATGTTCGCCAACAATGGTTCCGCCACGTACAGCGTGGAGACCGATTTCTTTCTTGTCACGCTTTTTGCGGACAGAATGCCGATCATAGGTGTATTCGGCAGGATAGGATACGGTATCAGCAATGGCGTCTGCGATTGCTAATGCAGTACCACTGGGCGCATCTAATTTTTGGTTATGATGCTTTTCAATAATTTCGATATCAAAATTATCCTCCAAAATTTTTGCTGCCCGACAGACCAAATCAATCAAAAGGTTCACACCCAATGACATGTTGGCAGAGAAGAAGATGGGGATATTTTTGGATTCATACTCCATTCTGGAAATCTGCTCGGTAGAAAGACCGGTAGTGCAGATGACAGCAGGAATCTTCTTAGAGGTTGCATAATTCAAAAGAGGATCTAACATAGCGGGATGAGAAAAATCGATGATAACATCCACATCTTCGGTTACTTGGTCCAGTTGGTCGTAAACCGGATAGGTGGATTTTTGTTCTGTGTTAATATCGAAACCGGCAACAATGCCGATTCCTTCCATGCCGTCAATGGCACGGGTAACCGCTTGACCCATCTTTCCGTTTGCACCGCTTAAAAGAAGTTTTATCATTGGTTTCACACCCTTGTTTATTATTTCATCAGTCCGTATTCTGAAAGTGTATTCTTTAAGATCTCAAGATTCTCTTCGGTCATGTCACAAAGGGGCATCCGCAGAGGGCCTACCTCAAAGCCCATCAGGTTCATAGCAGTCTTGATGGGAATGGGGTTCACCTCAATGAAGAGTGCGCGAACCAGTTTCAAAACCTTCAAGAAAGCATCCTTGGAACCTGCTACATCACCGTCAATGAACTTCTGACAGATGTTATGGGTTTCTTCCGGCATAATGTTTGCAACAACAGAGATAACACCCTGACCGCCGATGGACATAATCGGAACGATAATGTCATCATTGCCTGCATAAATGGCAAGATCGGTTTCCTCAGCAACTCTTGCAGAGAATGCAAGATCACCGGAAGCTTCCTTTACGCCAACAATGTTGGGGATTTTGGACAAGGTCTTCAATGTTTCGATGTTAAAACCAAGGCCACCGGTTCTGCCCGGAATATTATAGAGAATCACCGGGATTTTAATGCTGTTTGCAACTGCCTCAGTGTGAGCAATCAGGCCTTTTTGAGTAGTCTTGTTGTAGTAAGGAGCCACCAAGAGAATGGCATCTGCGCCAACTTCTTCAGCATAGACACTCAACTCGATAGCATGTGCAGTGTCATTACTGCCGGTTCCGGCAATAACGGGAATCCGCTTTGCGACTTTTTCAATGACGAATTTCATAACTGCCTTGTGTTCAGGATCAGGCATGGTAGAAGGTTCGCCGGTGGTGCCACATACAACAATTGCATCTGTCTTGTTGGCAACATGGTATTCCACCAGTTCAGCAAGTTTCGGATAGTCAACGCCATTTTCGTTAAAAGGCGTAATAAGTGCTACTGCAGAGCCGGTAAAAACAGGTGTTTTCATAAGGATTCTCCTTTCAAATATGATTAAGTAGAATTGAATTAGTCAAAGTAACCTTTAGCGGCAAGAAGTTCTGCCATCAGAACAGCACCGCCGGCAGCACCACGAAGGGTGTTGTGAGAGAGACATACAAACTTGTAGTCGTACTGCTTATCTTCACGGAGACGGCCAATGGATACTGCCATACCGCCTTCCAGATTCCGATCCAGTTTGGTCTGAGGACGATTGTCTTCCTCGAAGTAGTTCAGGAACTGCTTGGGAGCAGACGGAAGTTCCAGATCCTGAGGCTCGCCCTTGAAAGCTGCCCAGTCTTCCTTAATCTGTTCGATGGAAGGTTTGTTCTCGAACTTTACAAATACAGCTGCCATGTGTCCATCGGTTGCAGCAACACGGAGACACTGTGCAGTAATGGAAGGAGTGGTAGCGTCTACAATTTGGTCGCCCTCAATCTTACCCCAAATCTTCAAAGGCTCGATTTCACTCTTTTCTTCCTCGCCACCAATATAGGGAATTACATTATCAACCATTTCGGGCCAGGTTTCAAAAGTTTTACCTGCACCGGAGATTGCCTGATAAGTACAGGTCAATGCCTGTGTGATGCCATACTTCATCAAAGGATGCAGTGCAGGAACATAACTCTGCAGAGAACAGTTGGATTTTACAGAGATAAAGCCACGCTTGGTGCCCAGTCTCTTCTTCTGTGCTGCAATGATGTCTGCGTGATCGGGGTTGATTTCCGGAATAATCATGGGGACATCAGGAGTATGTCTGTGTGCGGAGTTGTTGGATACAACGGGGCACTCAGCCTTAGCATACGCTTCTTCTAAAGCACGGATTTCGTCCTTCTTCATATCTACTGCACAGAATACGAAATCTACCTGTGCGGCAATCTTGTCAATATCTGCGGTTGCGTCATAAATGACCATATTCTTAACATCCTCAGGAATGGGAGTGGACATAGCCCAACGATTCCCTACAGCTTCGGTGTAAGTTTTGCCGGCGCTTCGGGGAGAAGCGGCCAGAACCTTCAAGTTGAACCAGGGATGGTTTTCCATCAGGGTAATAAACCGCTGACCAACCATGCCGGTTGCGCCAATGATACCTACGTTGTATTGTTTCACAATAATTCCTCCTTATGTGTGAACTGTGTCTTGCACAGTATAATTCTATCATATAATTATATGCGAAAAAGCTGAATCTGTCAAATGATTTTTGGACATAAAAGGTTACGTTTTCGTGATATTTTATGGCATATTTGACAAAATGATTAAAAAAGTGTGAAAAATCTGTTAGAGGGGTCAAAAAAGCGAAAAAAAACTGGAAATATTCCTTTTAATATGCTATGATATATTTGAAGTAAAATGAGGTAGTTTGTAATCAATCAGAGAAAGGTTGTGAAGTTATGAAACGATTTCTTTTGATTTTTCTTATCCCTATATTGTGTATGTCGATGATTCCTATGGGTGTTTTTGCGGACTATGATCTTCCCCAGTATATCCGAATCGGATTACACTACGGAACCGGTGCGGCAAAAAGCGTAACATTGGAGTCGGAACACGGCTTTCAACTTGGTTCCTATCAGGAACGGGAGTTTCTTCATGCGGATACAACGGCAGAGAAAACCGTTGTTGTAAAAGTCGAGGGCGAGCAGGTCGCTGTATATAATAACAGCGGTACGCTCTTGTATGCAAATGTAGGAAGCGCAGGAATCCGTCCCAATGCATGGGGAATGAATCAAAAACTTAATATAAATGGTGTCTCCTATCGTGGTGGTGTTCATTGTATTAAGGACGGCGGTGCGATGACGGTGGTTAATGTTGTATTTATGGATCACTACCTTTATGGGGTTATTTCCCGGGAAATGAGTCCGTCCTGGCATAAAGAGGCCTTAAAGGCGCAAGCGGTATGTGCCAGAAACTATGCGGCACAGAGTCTGAACAAGCATAAAAGTCAAGGGTTTGACCTGTGTGCGGCAGTGCATTGTCAGGCGTATTCCGGGACCAAAGCAGAAACCGATAAATCCTATGCACCGGTAGATGAAACCACCAGGCAGGTGCTGACCTATGACAATAAACTGGCGCAGTTATTCTATTCTTCGTCCATGGGCGCAAGAACAGAGGATGTAAAGAATGTATGGGGAAGTAGTTATCCCTATCTGGTTTCGGTGGATAATAGTTACGAAGACACAGAGAATATTCCCAACGGCGTATGGGAGGGCTACCTTACTTGTGAGGAGGCCACAACTATTATGCGGAACAAGGGTTATGATGTGGGAGACGTAACGGATATTAAAGTTTTGGAATATAGTGAAAATCGTCGAGTTCTCAAGATGGAAGTGGTAGGAACCAACGGTTCAAAGGTATTTGAGCGTGAGAGTTGTCGTACCCTTTTTAACACCATTACCAAGAGTCAGGAATTCACGGTTTCAGGCGATGGTGGTGACGGGAAGGCAGCAACGGTTATGCTTACCGATGGTTCCGGTGTGGTTTCGTCCAACATTGGCAGATTGATTGTTTTAAGTGCATCGGGCAGAAGCGAAGCGAACGGACTGCTTAGTGTCAGTGACGGAAGAACCCAGTCTGTTTTCAGCAATTCCACAACAGGTGGCAAAAATAAAGGATTCCGTTTTAGCGGAATCGGATGGGGGCACGGTGTTGGTATGAGCCAGTATGGTGCCAAAGGAATGGCGGAAGCCGGATTTGGTTATCAGGAAATTCTGCTCCATTATTTTGTAGGAACTAATCTGGAAAACGCATATTGAGGAGACGTTTAGGAATATGATGACAACCAAAGATTTTTATTATGACTTGCCCCAAGAGCGGATAGCGCAGACGCCTCTTGCCGACAGAACGGCATCGAAATTGCTGGTGTTGAATCGTGAAACGGGGAATGTTTCCCATGGGCATTTTCGGGATATTTTAGATTATCTGAACCCCGGTGATTGTCTTGTAATGAATAATACCCGTGTAATTCCCGCTCGACTTTATGGTAGCAAGGAAGGAACCGGCGGTAAGATCGAGTTTCTGCTATTGAAGAGAATCTCTTTGGATGATTGGGAAGTAATCCTAAAACCCGGTAGAAAAGCCAAGGTCGGAGCACGGTTCCAATTCGGTGACGGCCTTTTGACCGCCGAAGTTCTGGATATTATTGAGGACGGAAAACGAATTGTCCGGTTCCACTATGAAGGGGTATGGGAGGAACTTTTGGATCGTCTTGGAGAAATGCCGCTTCCCCCCTATATTAAGGAAAAGTTAGAAGATAGAGAACGATACCAAACGGTATATTCCAAAATTGACGGATCTGCGGCGGCACCTACAGCAGGACTTCATTTCACCCAAGAATTATTGGAAGAAATTAAGAAGAAGGGTGTTCGTGTGGCGGAAGTTACTCTCCACGTTGGTTTGGGAACTTTCCGTCCTGTTTCGGTAGAGAATGCGGAAGAACATATTATGCACACCGAACACTATGAGATTACCAAAGAAACCGCGGATTTGATTAACGAAACCAGAGAAAATGGCGGACGTATCATTGCGGTGGGAACCACCTCGGTACGAACATTGGAAACGGTGGCAGAGGAAGATGGAAAACTCAATCCGCAGGTTGGGGATACCAACATATTCATTTATCCCGGATATCGTTTTAAAATCGTGGATGCGCTGATTACCAATTTCCATTTACCTGAATCGACTCTGTTGATGCTGGTTTCTGCTCTGGCAGATAAGGAGCAGATTATGAAAGCGTACCAAGAGGCAATCGAGAAGGAATACAGATTTTTCAGTTTTGGCGATGCTATGCTGATTGATTAGGAGAAAATTATGTTTACATTATTGAAGCAAGAAGGGGCTGCACGACGGGGAACCTTTGAGACAGTTCACGGGACGGTGCAGACACCTGTTTTTATGAATGTGGGTACTGCGGCGGCTATTAAGGGTGCAGTAACTACCATGGACTTAAAGGAAATCGGGTGTCAGGTACAACTTTCCAATACTTATCATCTTCATCTTCGTCCCGGAGATGAAGTGGTACATGATATGGGTGGCCTTCATAAGTTTATGAACTGGGACAGACCAATCCTTACCGATAGTGGTGGGTTTCAGGTTTTTTCCCTAGCGAAACTTCGGAACATCAAGGAAAAAGGAGTGTATTTCTCCTCTCATATTGACGGAAGAAAGATTTTTATGGGTCCAGAGGAGAGTATGCAGATTCAGTCCAACTTAGGCTCTACCATTGCCATGGCGTTTGATGAATGTATCGAAAACCCAAGCCCACGTAATTATGTAAAGGATTCCATTGCTCGTACCACCCGATGGTTGGAGCGGTGTAAGGCGGAATTGACCCGATTGAACGGACTTGAAAGAACCGTGAATCCCAATCAGTTGCTTTTTGGAATCAATCAGGGCGGAACCTATGACGATTTGCGCGTGGAACACATGAAGCAGATTTCGGAGCTTGATTTACCCGGTTACGCCATTGGCGGTCTTGCAGTGGGTGAGACTGCGGAGGAAATGTATCGTATTATCGAAGCGGTAGAACCCTTTATGCCAAAGGATAAACCAAGATACCTGATGGGTGTTGGAACCCCTGAGAATATCTTAGAAGCGGTAGATCGCGGGGTGGATTTCTTTGACTGTGTGATGCCCAGCCGAAATGCACGGCACGGCCATATCTTTACCAATCAGGGAATCCTGAATATTATGAACGCCAAGTACGAACGTGACGAACTCCCTCTGGATCCGGAATGTCAATGTCCCACCTGTCGGAACTTCTCCAGAAGTTATATCCGTCACTTGTTCAAAGCAAAAGAGATGCTGGGAATGAGACTGGCGGTTATCCACAATCTGTATTTCTATAATCATTTAATGGAAGAGATCAGAGAAGCACTGGATGAGGGCAGATTCAAAGAATATAAAAACAGCAAGGTCGGTCGACTTTCTGTAAGAATATAAGAAAACGAGGTATCAAGCTATGAAGGTTTGTATTGTTCAGCCTAAGTATTCCACCAATCATGCAGAATCGGATTTGTACTTTGAGGAAATGCTGTCCTATTTCGATGCCTGCGATGAATCGATGGATATCATTGTTTTTCCTGAGGACTGCGATATTCCTTGCCTTGCCAAAACCAAGGCAGAAGAGGGTGTGTCGGTAGCGAAGTATAACGAGCCTCTTTTGAAAAAGGCATCGGAGACAGCAAAGCGTTGTCATGCTATGCTTTTTGTCAATGCCAGATGGAAAGGAGAAACCGGCTATCGGAATACCACTTATGCCTTCAACAGAGAGGGTGAGGAAGTAGGAAGATACTATAAGGAACATCTTGTTCCCAATGAATCCAAAATCATGGAACTGGAGGACGATTATACCTTCCGTCATACCGAACCTACCGTGATTGAAATGGAGGGTATTCGGTTTGGTTTCCTGACTTGTTATGATTTTTATTTCTATGAGAACTTCTCCCATCTTGCACAGAAGAATCTGGATGTAATTATCGGTTGTTCTCACCAGAGAAGTGATACCCATCAGGCATTGGAAATCATTACCCAATTCCTGGCATATAACACCAATACCTATGTGCTTCGTTCCTCGGTTTCCATGGACGAAAATTCCACCATTGGCGGATGCAGTATGGTGGTGGGACCTGATGGTACTATCTTAAGTAATATGAAAAGTCGTGTGGGTATGGAAACGGTGGAAATCGATGTTGCCAAGAAGTATTATAAGCCTGCAGGCTACGGCAATCCCCCTGCAGCCCATTGGCAGTATATTGAGCAAGGCCGTCGCCCCTATAAGTATCGTTTTGCAGGTAGTTCGGTGGTACAGCCCGATGATATGATGCCTTATCCCAGAGTGTGTGCCCATCGTGGCTTTAACACCATTGCGCCTGAAAATAGTATGCCTGCATTTGGTGCGGCAGTTGCTATGGGTGCAGAGGAAATCGAGTTTGACCTGTGGTGCAGTAAGGATGGCGAGGTTGTTTCGATGCACGATCCGTCCTTTGAACGGGTATCCGATACAGAGGTAACCCTTCCCTATGTGCCGGAGGGCGAAAAAATCCGTATCTTTAATATCCAATATGAGGACGCTTTGAAGTTTGACTTTGGTGCGAAACGTGCCCCTGAATTTACCGGTATGCGAGTGATTAAGTTCGAGGATATTCTGAAAAAGTTTGCCGGACAATGTATTATGAATGTCCATGTAAAGACATGGACAGACGAGAGTGAGTATGACATCGAAGAAATGCGGAAGATTGTTGCTTTGATTGATAAGTATGATTGCAGACGTTATGTTTACTTTATGTCGGGCAATGAGAACGTGATCAAGGCCGCCAAGGAAGTTGCGCCTGATATCTGCCGTTGTATGGGAGCGGGAACAGATCCTTGGAAGATTGTAGACAAGGCCATTGAACTGGATTGTCAGAAGGTTCAGTTGTTCAAGCCTTACTTCAATCAGGAAATGATTGATAAGGCACACAAAAACGGAATCATCTGTAACGTGTTCTGGTCGGATAAGCCAGAGGAAGCGGTGGAGTTTATCAATATGGGTATTGATACCATTTTGACCAATGACTATAACCGTATTGCCCTTGCAATCAAAAACCGATAAATCAAAAAAATGCTTTTCTGTGTTCCAAATTTGGAACACAGAAAAGCTTGCTTTTTATAGAGAAAAAATTTTTTAAAAAAATTCAAAAAAAGTGTTGCATTTTCAAAAAGAATGTGTTATACTAATTTTCGTTGCCGAGAGGTATAAGTGAATATGCGGATATGGCGGAATTGGCAGACGCGCATGGTTCAGGTCCATGTGAAAGCAATTTCATGGAGGTTCAAGTCCTCTTATCCGCACCAGAAAAGACAGTAATCCTATGATTACTGTCTTTTTGTCCTACTGGGCAAGTGAAGAGAGTTTCGATGAAAGTTAGTTTAATAAATAATTTTTTGCCCAGACTTGACACGAGTGGGGAAAGGTATTGAATCTTGGCGAAAACGGAGGGGAAAATAATGAAACGGAAGATGTTAACAGTTTTTTTGTATGCTGTACTTGCATTACTTACTGTTGTAGGAGTAGCGTATTGGGTTTGTTTAATCCTTTTTAATGACATGGTTAATCTTTATCATGGTGGTGTTTTAAGATATATATTTCTCTTCATCCTTTTTGCAGGAATTGGGCTACCTATCTTAAAATATAGAAAATATAAACAAAAATGGATTTTGCCAACTGTTCTAATAATAATTTTGTTAATTACACCAATATTTAATAATGGTATTTTGGGATATGTGGAGGATGACCTTAGGATATTTTCAAAAGAAAAATGGGATAAATATGAGCCATTGAGAATTTATATGATAGATGATTTGGAAACAAATTATATCACGAAAGGGATGTCAGAGGAATTTGTAATCAATCTTTTGGGAGAGCCTATGTATGTGAAAGAA
>JAZRCD010000382.1:0-6518 GCA_045635425.1 Ructibacterium sp.
CATCGATGTCAGGATTGTTTACCACTTCGTCATAGTCAGTGGTCAAAATGGGCATTTTGGCATAGTTCAGTTCCTCCAATGCCTTTCTGCCATTTTCCAGATGATCAGGGTTTTTGTCGCAGAGAACTACAATCTCCACATCCTCCATGGGGGCAACCATTTTCTCCAGCATAAACTTGCCGCGTCGACCGGTACCCACATAGCCGATTTTTACCTTCTTTTTTACTTCGCTCATAAGAGATAACCTCCTAATGTTATTGAGAGTCCTGTGTCAAAAAAGAACACACTTTATTTGCTGTTTTCTATTGTACATCATTATTTTAAAAAATAAAATATAAAAATGGCTACGAAATGTATACTTTTAGATACTCTGTCTGTTTGATTTTCCTTCGGTTACGGAATAATTTTGGTTTTTTTGTCAATACACACTTTGTCAAGACAGTATTTTCCCTCCACAATGGGTTCGCGATTCTGCCACTTTCCACGTGTAAAGTCGGGAAAGGGGATGGGAATATTCCCTTGCTCCATAGACATCTGAGTCAAAGGAGCGATGGCAAGTAATGTGGCGGTATCGTATGCGTCAATGGGTGTATTGGTTCCTTTTTTTATTGCTTCCAAAAAGGCGCGGCAGACCAGCCAGTCCATTCCGTGGGCATGGGGGCCTAAGTATTCTTCCGTCTCCTCCACCTCCTGATGAAGGGGATGTCCGTAGGTGAAGTGCATCTTTTCCAAATTATTGTAGTGCATAATATTTTCTTTCATGTGATCAAAAAAGAGAATATTTTTATGATCGGTGTACATGCCGCGGGTACCGCGTACGGTATAATCCCGACTATAGGCTGCCCGTGGAGTGGTAGTGTCCAGACAGATATTGATGGTCTGTCCCTTCTCGGTGGTAAGAATGGATGTGACTATATCTGACTGAATAAAGTTCATTTTAGAAAGGGCGGAATGTTCTCCGTAAGTCCGATGAATGTAATCTTTTAGACCTACGCTTTTGGAACCGAAGGATGCAATGGATAACAGACGATTGCCACGGTTGATACCGAGGATTTTGCAGATGGGACCCATCTCGTGGGTGGGATACTGATCACAGTTCCGTTCGGTATATTCGCGAAGGCGGTAATGACCCATCTCGCCGGTTTCAGGGTCAATCCGTTGCAGTAATTCGCCGGGGACGAGATAGTGACGATAGGCTCCGTCACAGTGAACAATTTCACCGAAAAGTCCCTGTTCTGCCACGTTGTAGGTCATCATTTCTGCTCGTCCGTAGCAACAGTTTTCCAACATCATAACCGGAACGTTGGTTTTCTCGTAGGTATCAATCAAATCCCAACATTCCTCTAATGTATAAGCGCATCCCACATCAATACCTGCATATTTCCCTGCCTCCATGGCAGAAATCGCCATGGGTACACGGCCTTTCCAACTATTCATCAGGATGACGCCTTCTATTTGCGGATGATTCAGAATATCCTGATAATCCGTCGTTATGAGGGGAAGAGGGTAGTCTATCTCTTGCAGGGCGGCTTTAGCTTGATTCAAACGATCCTCGTTGATGTCACAAATGGTAAGGATTTCCACATCGGACATATGACAAAATACATTAATTAACATGTACAAACCACGATTGCCCATGCCTACAAAGCCAATTTTAATCTTTCTTTTTTTTCTACCCATGTTATTGCCCTCCTTTCCCTATAAGGTAATAGAAATAGATTGACTTTTTATCTTCTCTATGCTATTATAAGCCTATAAAAAGTGTATGAAAATACAAAAAAGTATGCAAAATGTATACTTTTGAATACAATGAGGTGATACTATGCCGATTCCGTATTATAATATTGTAGGTCAGGATATCACGAATAATTTTGCCATTGAATACTTTTTGTTGTCTGTAAACAGAATTTTTGACGTTAACCATGACTTTGAGGGTGAATCTCATGATTTCTGGGAAGTGGTCTATGTGGATGACGGGGAAGTAGAGGTGACCGAGGACGGAAATGTATACGTTCTTGGAGAGGGTGATATTATTTTTCATGCTCCTATGGAATTCCATCGTCTTCGAAGCTATGGAGGAACTACGCCCAACGTGACCAATCTTTCTTTTGGTACATCGGGAGAATTTCCCAAGGAATTGTTAGCCGGCGTATTCCATCTGGATGAAATGGGACGGAAAGAGTTTGCGAGAATCAACAGATACATTCGGGAATGGATGGAAGATGAGGGTAGAGACAAGTTCACCGGTCAGGAGATTGCCGCCAGATTGATTGCCTTTATGTTCCACCTGAGTCGAACCTATCAACCGCAACAGAAAAAGATTTCCGCAGAGCGTGTTCATGTCTACAAACGTCTGGTGGAGATTATGAATGAGGAAGTATGCAGTAATATTTCAGTTGCCGAACTGGCAGAGCGGATGTTTATGTCGGTAAGTTATGTGAAAGTTTTATTCAGCCGTTATGCTGGTATCAGCCCCAAGACTTATTATACCAATCTTCGGGTGAACGAGTCAAAGAAAATGTTGGCAGAAGGCAAGAGTGTTCGGGAAATTGCGGAAAGAATGAACTTTTCCACCCCGGGTTATTTTTCTGTCTTTTTCAAAAAGCATGCAGGATTGACCCCAAAGCAGTATAGGAATCAGATGAAATAGAAATCGGAGGAGCATGACATGGAAATCATTGCACATCACGCACATATTTTTGAAGAGGTATCACGAAAGGATGGGACGGTCAATGCATTGCTCGATGTAATGGATCAATGCGGGATTGCCAAAGCGGTTTGCTTTGCACCCTTTCATGATTATTTTCATCAGGATGACAAAAGCCCCAATCGCTGGATGTATGAAGAAATTAAGGGCAATGACCGCCTGATGGGGTTTGGTACTATTGATTTTACCAAAAATAATCTCAAAGAGCAAGCAGAAGAAATTTATGAACTGGGGCTTCAGGGAATCAAACTTCATCCTGCATACCAGAAATTCAAGATTGATGAGGACAGAGCCTGTGAGGTGTATGAGGTTGCGGAGAAACGAGGACTACCCCTTTCCTTCCATACAGGAGTGCACTTTCATCGAATTTCCAGTTACAATACTTTGCTCTATGATGAAATTGCCTATCGTTTTCCTGAACTGAAGATTTGTATGGAACACGTGGGCGGTTGGTCCTTCTTTAAAGATGCTGTGGCGGTTATGGTAAATAATCGGAAACGGCTGTATGGTGGATTGACCAGTGTGTTTGACCGTTCCATGAACAAGTTTTGGTATCTTGGTAAGGAAAATGTGAAGGATTTGATTTGGCAGACCAGTATTGATCAATGTGTTTTTGGACTGGATTTTCCCTACAACACCCCCGAGATGATTATGGATGCCATGAATCAGTTGCGGGAATGTGTTGAGGAACTGGGTCTTGGAGAAGAAGGCTTGCAAAAAGTCTTTGGCGGAAACCTGATGACCATGATTGGAAAGTAGTCAGTGGTCTGGTGAGAAACGGAGCGAGAATATGAGATTTGGCACAAAACTTCCTATTGATTTATTTACCTGTGAGCCGTGCGAAGCATCTCAGATACTATTGGATGAATTTGGCGGTATAGAGGAGTTGCTCTCCTATCTGGGCCAAAAGGTAGATGCGGTGGAACTTAGTACCATTGGCTCTAAAAGTGATCCTTTGGTGTTTCAAAATGCGGTATCTTGTTGTAACCGCCATGGCCTTGAGGTAACGGTACATGGCTTGTTGAAGGAGGCGGAGTCGGCAAATGAATTTTTTGTTCCTTATCTTCCCGTATTTGCATTGGATTGTCAGGAATACTACAACATTACCCTGCATCCCTTAAAGGAAAAAGAAGATACCCTTCAAGCATTGAAGGAACTTTGTGCCTATGCGGACAAGATGGTGTATCCCGTAACGTTTACTCTGGAAAATCAAAGGTTGACCAATGAAAAATCCGTCAACGGTATTTGCAAGAGCGTTGGAGAAATAGTAGCGGCAGTAAACCATCCAAGGCTGAGGACCTGTCTGGATTTTGGACATTATCTTTCCAACAAGAGAAAGCAGGGAGAGGACGCAGATCCTCAGGATGAGATTTTTGCGGATAGAATCGGTCATACCCATATTCACAGCATGTATCAGGGAACCACTCATTTTCCGCTCTTTTGCGGAGAAACCGAATGGGATGAAAATCTTTCTTTATTATTAGGAAGAAACTATGACGGAATTTATTCCTTAGAACTGGATTATAATCGTTTTGCAGGGACATTTGGGCTAAAGGAATCTCTCTGTCGGTCTATTGAGATATTAAAAAATGCATGCATGCAGGCGGAACGCAAGGAAAGCGAAAGATTGCGCTATCAAAATGAGTATCCTGATATTCTGAAAAAGATCACAGCGCAACTAAATAATTTATCGCAAGGGGTGGCGTTGTTGTCGCCGTCATCCTATCTCCTGAAATTGGGAGATGTGCGGATTGCCATTGATCCCAGTTTGACGGATATTTCGATTCCTCGTAAGGGACGGGAAGTTTTTCTGCAGATGATTCAAGCTTGCGATTGTGTTATTTATACCCATAAGCACGGAGACCATTATGACAGCACGGTGGCGGCAGAGATAAACCATGCTGAGAATCTATGGCTGATACCCGACTTCTTCAGTCAAAACGATATCCGTGGTGGAAGGTTGGAGGAGAAAAATTGCATCTTTGTGGAAGCAGAAAAGACCTACAAAGTAGGTGATGCGGAAATAAAGTTCTTTGAAAGTTGTCATTCTTCCAACGAGAATTTGATTCCGGAATATGGATTTGCTGTATTATATAAAGGAAAACATTATGTATTTCCGGTAGATGTACGAAATTATGATCCGACCCTGGCAACGCCATTTCCCGACACAGAACGGGTGTTTGCTCATCTTTGGTTGGGAAGGGAGATGGCTTTGGAGCCGAACGCAGAATATATTCGTCAGTTTACGGAGTATGTTAATATCTATGGAGCAAAGAGTGTATGTCTTGGACATCTTTTTGATGTTCGTCGGGAGGTTCGTGACATGTGGACGGACTTGCACTGCTTCGGGATGGAAAAGAAGATAAATAATTTGATTCCGTTGCGCATGGGAGATGTAATAGCCTTGCCGTAATCAAGACAGGAGGTGGTATGATGGGACAAACAACAGAGAAAAAGAAGAAAGCAAAGAAGGAAACGAAAAATACGTGGAAGAATATCCGCTCCTTTTCCAAATATTTCAAGCCCTATCTATGGATTTTGGTTTTTGATCTTATTTGTGCATGCTTGTCCACGATATGTGAATTGGTACTTCCGATGATTGTCAGGGAGATTACCAATACTGCATCCACAGGAAACAGTAATCTCTTATTACAAACGGTGTTGAGGCTTGGATTCATCTACCTTTTCCTGAGAATTGTTGATACCTTTGCCAATTATTATATGGCGAACAAAGGACATGTTATGGGTGCGAAAATCGAAACGGATATGCGACGGGATTTGTTTTCTCATTTGATGAAGTTGGATTTTCACTATTTCGATAACAACAAAGTCGGCCAGATTATGTCTCGTATTTCCAACGACCTGTTTGATATTACCGAATTTGCCCATCATTGTCCGGAAGAAATTTTTATTTGCGGCATTAAGATAGTGGGTTCGTTCATTATATTAAGCGGTATCAATGTGTACCTGACCTTGATTATATTTGCCCTGCTTCCTTTGATGTTGGTTTCAGTGGCGGTCTTCCGAAAAGGAATGAAAGCGGCCTTTGCCAAACAAAGAGAAGAGACAGGGGAACTCAATGCTCGTGTTGAAGATGCTTTGCTTGGTATCCGCGTAGTAAAAGGGTTTGCCAATGAGGAAATGGAAGAGGCTCGCTTTGCAGAGGGGAACAAACAGTTCTTTGCTGCCAAGAAAAACTCCTATAAATACATGGCAAGATTTCAGGCATGTACGCGATTTTTTGATGGCGCTATGTATGTGGCGGTAATTATTGCAGGTTCCCTTTTTATGGTCTACGGAAAAATTAACGCTGCGGATTTGATTGCCTATCTGTTATATATCCAGACCCTGATAGCATCTATTCGGAAACTGGTGGAGTTCACCGAACAATTCCAACGTGGCTTAACGGGAATCGAACGTTTTGACGAGGTAATGTCGGTAGAACCAACAATTGCAGACCTTCCGGAGGCGAAAGAGTTGAAAACGGTAGAGGGGAATATTAATTACGACAACGTAAGTTTTTCTTATGAAGCAGAAAATGGCGAAGTATTATCCCGTATCAACATTCAGGTGAAGAAAGGGGAAAACATTGCCATCGTAGGCCCTTCCGGTGGAGGAAAGAGCACGTTGTGTAATCTGCTTCCCAGATTCTACGAATTAGACGGAGGAAACATTACCATTGACGGAACCTCTGTGCGGGATATTACCTTGAAGTCTCTCAGGGATCATATCGGCATTGTCCAGCAGGATGTTTATCTTTTTGGCGGTACCGTGCGGGAGAATATTATTTACGGATGTCCCAACGCCTCTC
>JAZRCD010000383.1:0-7311 GCA_045635425.1 Ructibacterium sp.
CAGGAGGCCGCTGTTATCATCGGCCGCGCCTTTGCCCTTGATACCAAAAAGATGGACACCGGTATCCTGAGCCAGTTTGCCGATAACGACCAGATTCAGGATTGGGCAAAACCGGTGGTTGCATTCATGGCAACCAAAGGCTTTATCCGGGGTAGTGACGGCATGTTCCGTCCCGGCGACCCCATTACCCGTGCCGAAATCGTAACCATCTTGAACAATATGGTTGGCATCTATGCCGATGGAAGCCAAAGCACCTACACCGGTGACTATGGCGATAAGATTGCCATCGTTAAGGCTCCTACCATCTTCAACGGCGTTACCCTGGGCGGTGCCGTAGTTTGCGGAACCACCAAAGGAAAGGTTAACTTCAACAGCGGCAGTAAGGTAAACGGTTGCGTCTGCAACTGGGCACCCAACGCTTCTGTCAGCACCGCAGGTGCAACCGTTGCATCCACCGCTAATCGTGGTGGCGGTTCCATCTCTGCAGGTGCCAACGTAAACGTGGGCTATACCGGTGGTTCAACCGGCGGTGGCGGCTCCGTGGGCGGTGGCTCCGTTGGTGGCGGTAATACCTCCGGCACCGTTTCTTCTCAGCATACCGTAACCTTCCTGGCAAATGGCGGTACCTGGACAGGTGGTGCAACACAGAACGTGGTTACCTATACCGTAGGTAACAGTTACGCCCTCCGCCTCCCTCTCAACCCCACTCGCAGCGGATATATCTTTGAGGGCTGGTACACCGACTTGGCTGCTGCCAATACTTTGAATCCTTCTCGCAAGTTGGTAACCACCGACTTGGTAACCGGTAGCAGTTACACCGTTCTTTATGCCGGCTGGAAAGTTCCCTCCGGTCTGTACGGAACAGTTGACGCAGCCGCAGGTGATAACGTAGCAGAACGTGGCAAGTCCGCAGCTGAACTGATGGACAATGTGACGCTTGAACCGACCTCCACTGCAGACGTTTATCAGGCAAAGGGTGGTCTGCGTTATCTGGAAGAATATCCCTTGGGCCCCAACATGCTTGACCCCGTGGGTAACTACATTGCCCTGACCTACACTCTGCCCGACAACTTAAAGGCACCTCAGGAAGTAACCGTTACCTCCAAGTTCAGCGACGGTTCTTCTGCGGCAAGCTACGGCAACTTCTCCGCAGGAACCCCCACCTACACCAGAGTCTTTAAGATTGAAGCAGCAGACCTTGCAAAAGACATTATCTTTACTGTAGATCTTGACGGAAGCGGTTTGAACATCGGCACCATCACTGTAGATCTCGCTTCCTTGATTCGCTATCAATTTGTTACCGTATCCACACCGGAAGCCTTTGCCGCAGCAGCAATCAACCCTGCTGCAGAAAAGATTACCGTGGATGCCCCCCTCACCTTGGCATCGGGAACTTATGGTTCTGCCACCGGCAAAAAGACCGTTATCATGAACCATCCCGTTACCCTTGCAAAGGATAGTGTCATCAACCTGCAATCCATGGATATTACCGTAGCCGATCAGGTTCCCGTGCTCTTCCTGAATGCTACCGAACTTCCTGCAGAGGAAGAGACTCCCGCTCCCATAGACGAGACAGAACCTACAGATGAACCTACCGGAGATCCTACAGACGAGCCTACCGGAGATCCTACAGACGATCCTACCGGAGAGCCTACAGATGATCCTACCGGTGAACCTACAGATGAGCCTACCGGAGAGCCTGCGGATGAGCCTACGGAATCCACTCCTGTTCCCACCAAAGTAACAGGCCTGATGCTGAGCAACATCTCCATCAAGGGTGCCGGTGCAATTTTGGACGATCTGTTGGTGAAGGAACTTGTCATCAAGAACATGTCCATGACCTACTTGGGCGACGGCACCGCAACCGCCATTTCTCTGAGCGCACCTGCGGAAGGAGACAAAGTTTCCATTACCCAGACCACTTGGAATGGTTACGACGTTGCTTTGGCTATGGCCGATGCAACATGGCTTGACGGCGCAAGCATCAAGAACAACTTGTTCCTGAACAACACCACCGACATTAGGTTGGGTGTTGCCACAGCCATTCCCAACATTTCATACAACTACTTTGACCAAGAGCCCGTAATCCTTGGTACCGAGGGTGCCATCACCAATTACCTGAGCCCCCTCTATGCAGATGAAACCATGAAGGATTCCGCCCTGACCGAGAATCTTCACGATGCATTCTTGATGAACGGGGATGAATATCTTGGCAAACTCTCTGAGCTTACCGAGGTTGCGGTTACCTTCGAGACAGAGGACGCTGTGTTAGAACTGACCTTGGTTCCCACCGACCTGCGGAACACCAACGGAACCATCAATCAGGTATCCGCACTCTCCGTTACTCTCGGCAAGGCGGATCTGCCCAAGGAACTCACCATTACCATTGGCGGCGGTACCGCAAGAACCATTACCGTGACAGAGGCAACGAACGACTAATTTCCCAAAAGAGACTGCAGTAATGCAGTCTCTTTTTTTGTTTTTATCCCACTTTTTCTACCCCGGATAAAACATTTTCTGTATAGAAAACAACAATCAGATTACAAAACCGTAAAAATCCCGATTTTCCTTGATTTTATAAGGAAAAAAACAGGAAAAACCATTGACAAAAAATGGCTGTCCCGATATAATAAAAGGTAAAATACTATAACTATACTTTTAAGGAGTGATTCTATATGCGCAAGAATGGCATTGGCGTAATTTATGAATTGAAAAAAGCCCTGGACCTTGGTCCTGACCCCTTGGTAGAACTGGGTCTGGATTGTGTTCAGCTTCGGTGTTTTGACCCCTCTTTGCTGACCAAAGAGAATGCGGAGAAGGTTAAGAAAATGATGGACGATGCAGGCATCCGTATCTCCTCTTTCTGGGCAGGTTGGACCGGCCCCATCGTGTGGAGTTTCTGGGAAGGCCCCTCTACCTTGGGTCTGGTTCCCGAGGCATATCGTGCAAATCGTCTGGAAGAACTGAAGAAGGGCGTTGACTTTGCAGAGTGGATGGGTGTTAAGAATGTGGCAACCCACGTAGGTTACATTCCCGAGAACCCCGCTTGCACCGAAACCAAGTCTCTCTTCACTGCACTTCAGTACTTGGTGAAGTACTGTGCTTCCAAGGACATCAGCTTCAACTTCGAAACCGGTCAGGAAACCCCCGTTACCCTCATGCGGATGATTACCGACCTGAACGATCCGGAGCACGTAGGTATTAACTTAGACCCTGCGAACCTGATCATCTACGGTAAGGGTAACCCTGTGGATGCGCTGGGCATCTTCGAAGGCTACATCAAGGGTGTTCACGTGAAGGATGCTAACTACACCAAGGACTTCCATCGTCTGGGTATCGAGCAGGTTGTGGGCGAGGGTCAGGTAAACTACCCTGTATTCATGCCCAAACTCTTGAAGCAGTATGATGGCGATTTGTACATCGAGCGTGAGATTTCCGGTGATCAGCAGATTATCGACATCAAGAAGACCATTGTTTACCTGAAGGAATTCTTGAACGCAGCAGAATAAGGAGGACACTACTATGAAACTGGGTACTTTTTATCAGCAGATTACCTCTTCCGTCAAAGTCGGTCAGGTAGAAAGCATGGATAAGGCTTTTGCAACCCTGAAGGATTTGGGTCTTTCCTATGTGGATATTGACTCCGGCGTGGCACAGCCCGAAACCCCCGTAAAGGAACTGTACAAACTCTTAAAGGGTTACGATATCCACACAGGCTCCGTGTTCTGTTGGCATCGTTTCCCCCACCAAAGCGAAAACTTCATGGCAGAAATGAAGGAATACACCAAGAAGCAACTGGACTTCATCGCGGAATTGGATTGTAAGATTTACATGCCCGTTCCCTTTGTGGGCGGCGTTCACGAAACCCCCGAGGCTCGGAAAGAATGCCAGAAGAAGATTATCGAATACTTAAACGATATCGTGGAGCAATCCAAGGCTTACGGCATCCAGACGGTCCTTGAGAACTACTCCGCAACCTCTTGCCCCTTTGCTTATGTGCAGGACATTGCCGATATCCTCTCTCAGGTTCCTGACCTTCACTACGTACTGGACTGCGGCAACTTCTGGTTCAGTAATTCGGACGTGTTAGAGGCGGCACGGAAGTTCGCACATCTGACCGACCATGTTCATTTGAAGGATCTGATTCCTCATCCCGACGGTGTCATCAAGGTAGAGGGCAACAACGCCAACAGCGTTGCCATCGGTGCAGGTATCATTCCCTTTGAGGAAATCTTCTCCATCTTAAAGGGTGTGAACTACGAGGGCGGTCTTACCGTGGAGATTAACTCCTCCAAGAACGCCTATGCCGAAATGATTGAATCCTTAAAGTATATAAACCAAGCTTGGTAGAAATGGCGGTGTAATTATGATGAAACTTATTGATAAGATTAAAGCAAAACAAGAAAACCCTGCCGGTGCAGAGCCCATTACCCTTGCCTTTATCGGCGATAGTGTTACACAGGGTTGTTACGAACTCTACAAGACCGGTGAGCGTAGCTTCATGGCAGAGTTCCGTGTGGAGCAGACCTACCACAACAAACTCCGTCATATTTTGGAGCTTTGCTATCCCAGAGTTCCCTTTAATATGATCTATGCCGGCATCAACGGCAACAGCACCGGTTCCGGACTTGCTCGTCTGGATCGGGACGTGATTGCATTTAACCCTGACCTGACCGTGGTTTGCTTCGGTCTCAACGACTGTGTCAGCGGTATGGATAATCTGGAAAACTACAAGAATAACCTGAGACAGATTTTCCAAAAGCTCAAAGAAGCCGGTGGCGAGGTTATCTTTATGACCCCCAACCTGATGGCAAATGCTGTCAGCCCCGAAATCACCGACGAATACACCAAAGAGGTTTACACCAACTCCATCGGCCACTTCCCCGACTTTATGGCATACATGGACGGGGCAAGAGAGGTTGCCAAGGAGATGGACGTAGCACTTTGTGACTGTGCTCATAAATGGGAAACCATGATGAACAACGGTGTGGACTATATCCGTTTGCTCTCCAACCGCATCAACCATCCCACCGAGGAAATGCATTGGCTCTTTGCGGTTTCTCTCTTTGAACTGATTCAGGGAATGTAAGAAAGGCGGAAACTTTATGAAACTGATTGACAAATTTATTGAAAATCAAGAAAATCCCGTTACTGCGCCTCCCATTACCTTGGCGTTCTTCGGCGATAGCGTAACACAGGGATGTTTTGAACTCTATCACACCGCAGAAAGAAAGTTCGCAACCGAATTTCGTGTGAACGAGGGCTACCACACCAAGCTTCGGAACATGTTGGAGATGTGCTACCCCTCCGTTCCCGTGAATATGATTCACGGCGGCAACAGTGGCGGTAACACCAATCAGGCTGTGGCTCGTCTGGAGCGGGATATCCTCAGCCATCACCCCGACCTGACCGTGGTATGCTTCGGTCTGAACGATTGCTGCAGCGGCCCTGACTTCTTGGAGAAGTACAAGGAAAACCTTCGCACCATCTTCACAGAACTTCAGAAGATTGACAGCGAAATTATCTTTATGACTCCCAACCTGTTGGCGCACGAATCCACTTGGGAGGAGCGGAGCGAGTTCCTCCGTCAGGTTTATGCAGGCATTGCTCCTCACCACGATGATTTGTATCTCTTCATCGAGGGTGCCAAGGAAGTCTGCAAGGAGATGAATGTTCCGGTATGTGATTGTATGCACAAGTGGGATGTACTGAAGAAGAATAAGGTGAACTACATTCGCCTCCTTTCCAACTTCATCAATCATCCTACCCACGACATGCACTGGATGTTTGCGTGGTCTTTGTTCGAAATGATTCACGGAATGTAAATAATAAAAAATTTTTTCTATATAGAAAGGTGGAAAAACAATGAAAACTATTAAAGACAAACAGTTACTGGTTGGTGCAGACTTTGCAGGCTACCCCCTGAAAGAGGCAGTTTGTGAATACCTGCGTGAAAAGGGTTGGACCATCACCGATATCGGTGTAAAGGCAGATTCTGATCCCGACGATACCGATTTGATGTTCCACAGAGTGGGTCTTCGCATCGGTTCTATGATTTCCGAGGGCGAGTTCGAGCGTGCTCTGGCATTCTGCGGTACCGGTATGGGTATCCACATTGCAGCAAGCAAATGCCCCAAGGTTCATGCCGGCGTTGTTGAGAGCGTTCCTGCTGCTCTGCGCGCTATCACCGGTAATGGTGTTAACGTACTGGCTATGGGTGCTTTCTATGTGGCTCCTAAGATGGGTTGCGACATTGCTGATGCTTACCTGAACGCAGACTTAGGTTCCGGTTACGAGTGGTGGCATAACTTCTACGAATTCCACAAGCTCTCCATGGACGAATTGGATGCCTTCGATTATGAAGAATACAAGAAGAACGGCTTCAAGGTAAACAAGTTGGGTGACTACCCCTTGAAATTAGAAAACAAGCCCGACGATATTGACTAATTAACATCTTTTTGGAGTGAGGAGAATACCTATGAATCAAGGAAAATGGATTTGGCGTGGCGGCGAATACACCGTCAATGAGTACGTAGATTTTCTGCGGGAGTTCACCGTGGATTCTGTGGATGCCGATGCAGAAATCAAAATCAGCATCGACACCGAATATGTCCTTTGGCTGAACGGCACCATGCTTGGTTGCTGCCAGTACGATGACTACCCCGACACCAAGGTGTATGACACCTACAAAATCGGTCACCTGTTAAAGCCGGGAAAGAATGAACTTTTCATCAACGGCTATTTTCAGGGAAAGGAGACCACCCAGTATCCGGGCGGAATTCCGGGACTTTGGTTTGTTTTAACCAACGGAAGCCAATCTGTTTTCAGTGATGCTGAGGTTCTTTGCCGCTTGTCCACCAAGTACGAAAATGGTGAGCGGGAACTGATTACCTCGGAATTGGGATTCACCTTCGCATATGATGCAAGATGTCAGGATGCTCCCTGGCAGAACGCGGCAGAGGTGGGAAGAGACACCACCCTGTCCCCCCGTCCCATTGAGCAGGTAGAACTGACCGGCTTTATCCCCGGCAGACTGATCAATCAGGGATACTTTAAGCGGAACATGTGGGAGGGATCGGTAGCCCAGCAAATGGTTAAGGACTACCGTTCCTTCCGCCGTACTGCAGGACCGGAAAGACTTTTTGACGGAAAGGACTTCCCCCTGCTTCTGACCACCCCCACCGAGGGCGATGGTATCTTTATGATTTTTGACTTGGAAAAAGAACGTACCGGCTACCTGACCTTCGACTTAGAGGCAGAGGGTGGCGAGGTTCTGGAAATCGCCTATGGCGAACATCTGGAGGATATGCA
>JAZRCD010000384.1:0-10710 GCA_045635425.1 Ructibacterium sp.
CCTAAGATAAGATTTCCCACTGTTTTAAACAGGTAAGACCCCACGTAGACTATGTGGTTGATAGGTCGGAGGTGTAAGTGTGGTAACACATTCAGCTGACCGATACTAATAGGTCGAGGGCTTGACCTAATTTACCTTAACGATTTGTGAGTAAGTATAGATGTACTTCTCTTCTCTGATTCTTTTCAAATGCTAAAAGTCGTGCTTGAAAATTCCGCAATCTTTGCCCGATGCATCGGCTTTGCAAGACAGTTACGTACACAAAGTACGCGCCCGCCTTACAAAACCTCGCCTCGAACAAATCTCACGAAATTTATCTAAGCACTTCAAATAGTGAGTGGTATTAATCCACATCACGCTTGTCTGGTGGCAATAGCGAGAAGGTCACACCTGTTCCCATTCCGAACACAGTAGTTAAGCTTCTCAGCGCTGACAATACTTGGTGGGCGACCGCCCGGGAACATAAGACGCTGCCGGAACTGAAAAAACCCTTGACGATTCATTCGTCAAGGGTTTTTTATTTTGCAAATCCGGGCGAGAAGGTCACACCTGTTCCCTCGTCGAAGTTCGCCTTTTTGCTCGGCATTGGGTGGAGCGTCACGCTCCTTTCTACGCACTCACGAGTGCAAAAGGCGGCTCGGTAAATATGGTAAATCTTTATGGCACATTATGCTCGGCATTGGGTGGAGCGTCACGCTCCTTTAATGAAATTGGGTGTTGCGATACTCCCGAGGTGACAGACCAAACCGTTGTTTAAAACATTTGGAAAAATAAAACTGCTCCGAAAAACCAAGTTTTTCGCTAATCTGTGCAATAGACATATCGCTGTTTTTCAGCATTTGTTCTGCACGGAACATTTTTTGTTGTTGGATATACCCCTGAATGGTGAGGTGAAGTTCTTCCCTGAATTTGTTGGTCAGGGTACTCTTTGAAACATAGGAGTATTTTGCGATGGTTGTCAGGTCTAACTTTCGGGACAAATTAGCATGAATATATTCCACTGCCTTTTGGACGCACTTGGAATATTCTACAAGTTTCGGCTGAATATGGAATTTTTTCATCATTTCCAGTAAAATGCCATAAACCTTTTCCTTTAAGCAAAGGGCAACAAAGGGGGTATCCTGCTCCAAATAATCCATAAAACATTGATGAAAATCGGCGTTGTCCTCAAGAACTGCAGGATTGGAGTATTGGCCGAGCAAGTCTATCTCCCCTAAATCGGATAGGGTGATATGAAAAAACAGATGCTTCATTTCCTTTTCGCACCAAAACCGGAAAGAAAGACCGGACGGAATGAGATACCAGTTTCCGGGAACCAGGGAAAGGGCACTGTTTTCAAATTCTATATGGGCATCTCCGTCAATGATATAATAAAGTCTTGAAACAGACGGAGACTGCACATTTCCTTTCCAACTGGTGTCTACAGAGGAGTAGCCAAAACTGAATAAGTTAAGTTTGATTCGATTGGAATGGCTGCATAGTTTTTGACAAAGAAGGTAGTCGGGTAGAAACATTGTTCGATTCTCCATATTTCTTGTTTGATTTTATATTGATAAACTGTGGGGATTATCATAATATAATAATATATTTTACATAAATATAACACAGAGGAAAAAGAAAATCAAGGAGGAAACAATATGCTTTTGCGGGACAAGTTTTGGCTATGGGGACATCCGGAGGGACGGTACAACCTGAATGCAGATGGGTTTGGTTGCCCGGATGTATCAAGAATGACGCCTATGGAGGCGTGTCTTTACTTAGGTATCTCAAACACCTTTATGGTGCCGGTAGAGGTGGATGTTAATCGCCGTCAGTACAATAAATCCTTTAAAACTCTGAAACAGGTTGGCTGGGAGTGCTTTGATGCCTATAAGGATCCTGAACTCATCGACCGGATTGTTGCGGATGCAAAGGAATTTCCCAACATCTCTTGCATTGTTGTAGATGATTTTAAGAGCCCTGATGAAAATGGCGAACCAAGATATAAGCATTTGCCACTTTCTATGTTGGAGGAGATGAACGAAAAAATCCACAACAACGGGGTACGCAGACTGGATTCCTGGATGGTGCTTTATACCTTCCAGTTTGGCATCGACGAGGAGGAGGATCGGGAGTTTCAGCCCTACATGAATGAATATGATGGGGTGATTATGTGGACATGGCAGGAAAAGGATGTTCCGCTGATTCCTGAGAAATTCGAACTCTTTAAGAAGTATACTCCCAATACCCGCCGTATGGTGGGATGCTACCTTTACAATTTTGGTCAGCAAAGGCAAGCAACCGGCGAGGCGGTAAAGTGGCAACTTGACTACTACCGGGAATTGCTGTTAAAAGGCGAAATCGAAGGTGTTGTTCTTCACACAAATACCATGGCAGATCTGGATTACGAAGCCTATGATGTGGCGGTTGCATGGATGGAAGAACATGGAGACGAAATAGTTCCTGACTAAAAAGTCCTGACGAGATTTTTTCTCGTCATGATTTTTTTATGTCAGGACGTGCTTGAAATTTGATTGACAGGCGTGCTTGAAATTTGGCGAACTTCGCCCGTCGCTACGATGGGAAATGCTGGTTACGCTAAATATTCCGTCAATCGCGGGGTTTCCAAAGGGGCGTCAGCCCCTTTTGGTCGGATTCAACCTGAAAGGTTGAAACGAACCGCTCGGGGACGGCGTTCTCGCGTGAGCAAATATGCCGGTGGCATATTTGTAGCGGAAAATGAGGTGCGACAGCACCAGCTTTTAGGAAACGCAGAGCGTTTCTTCGTTCGTTCTTGGAACAGGGTAGGCAAAACAAATAAAAATTATTTCACCAACCTTGTCGGGAGGAGCAAGCCCCTCCCCTACTTGACAATTCCTCGAAATGGGAGTATAATTATAATAACATTTCAAAGATTAGGAGAATACATATGAGTTTTGATAATGCTGTTTTTATTAAGCCCAAGGTAGAGTTTGTTCGGGAAGATACCGGGAAGAACTATGCTCCCATGTTCCGAAAGAAGATCTACCTTGATAACACGGACAATGCAAAACTTTACGTTTGCGGATTGGGTTATGGCTATTACTATATTAACGGAAAAAAGGTAACAGAAGATCTGTTTACTGCACCCACCAGTGATTACCGCAAGACTTTGTGGTACAATACATACGATGTTTCCCACCTTCTGGTAAAGGGTGAAAACACCATTGCAGTAATATGCGGAAACGGCTGGTATAACGAGGAAGTGGAGACCACATGGCTATTCCACAATGCACCTTGGCGTGACCTGCCCAAATTTATACTCCGCCTGACGGTGGATGGAGAGACGGTGGCAGTATCCGACAGTTCCTGGAAGTGTAAGCCGGAAAGCGCTACCTACTATAATGCCCTTCGCCGTGGTGAATATTTTGATGCAAATCTGTATGAGGAAGACTGGAATCAGCCGGAGTACGATGATTCCGAATGGGGCATGGCGGTGCGAGATGATATTCCGCCCCTTGGTACCTTCCGTGAATGTACCTGCGAACCCATTCGGGAGTTTGAAGTATACGATGTAAAAGAAATTCATAAGATTACGGACACCAAATATCTCTTTGACATGGGTCAGAATGTGTCGGGATATATTCGACTTACTGTCACAGGAAACCCGGGAGATGAACTGACCATCCGCTATGCCGAGATTGTTAATGAGGATTTTAGTTTACAGCTCTGCAACGGAAACGGCCAGTATCGGAACAATCCCCACTACATGACCGACAAGTTCATCTGTTCCGGTAAGAAGATGACCTGGTCGCCTAAGTTTGCCTATCACGGATTTCAGTATATCGAGATTGATGGTATCAAAGACATAAATGATATCAAGGTTCAGTCGGTCTTTGTCCATCAGGATGTGAAAAGACGAACCACATTTGAATGTTCTAATCCGATTTTGAATGTCTTGTATGAATGTGGTATCCGCTCCTCCTGGTCCAATATGTTCTATCTCATCTCCGATTGTCCCACCCGAGAGAAAATGGGATGGGCCAACGACGCGCAGGGAACGGCCGAGCAGATGTTTATCAACTTCAAAATTGAGAAACTCTATGAAAAGTGGTATCAGGACATTAAGGATTCCATGCTCTCTGACGGCTCTGTTCCCAGTGTAATTCCCTCTGGTGGCTGGGGCTATGAGTGGGGACCGGTTTGTGAAGGAATTCTTTTTGAGGCGCCTTTCCGTATGTATCTCCATACGGGAGATTCCACACTTCTTGAGGGTGCTTTAGAATACTTTGATCGGTATTTCCGTTATACCGACGGCAGAAAAGACGACGAGGGTTTGGTGAATGTGGGATTGACCGACTGGGCACCCCCCGGATATGGGATGAATGGGGAGCTCCTTCCCTTCATCAATGCGGTGTTCGAATATAAGTTCTATGGTATTGCATATCTTGCGGCTAAATGTAAGGACCTGACCGACAAGATGGAATACTATAAGAACAGAATGGTCGGCCTTAAGGAATTGATTAATAAGAAATTTGTGGACGAGAGCGGAAAGTGTACCATTAACCACCAAACAACGGTGGCAATGCTGATTTATTACGACCTTTGTGATGACATGGCACCATTGAAGGAGCAGTTGAAAACGTTGGTTGAGGAGGCGGACTTCCATCACAACTGCGGCATGGTGGGAATCCGACGGCTCTTCCTTGCCCTGAACAAGTGTGGCCTGCAGGAGTATGCCTACAAGGTTCTTACAGCAGAAGGCTACCCCGGTTGGAAGTATTGGCTGGATAGCGGTGCAAACACCCTTTGGGAAATCTGGGATGTGGAGCACAACAATGATTCTAAGAACCATCATATGTATTCTGACTTCATGTCATGGATGGTGAAAACTATTGCAGGTATCACCCTTTTGGAGGATAAGTCCGGACAGGGTATCTTTGAAATTAACCCCTATTACTTCGAGGATTTGACCTATGCAAACTGCAAATATTGTTCCAATTACGGTGACATTGCGGTTTCATGGAAGAAAACCGAGCATGGCGTAACCTTAGAAATTACCCTGGACGAAGGTGTCAAGGCGTACTATGACGGAAAACTACTTGCATCGGGAAAACATTGTATTCAGATTTAATAAAAAGGGAGGGCAGAACGCCCTCCCTTTTTGTTGAGGCGGTGGAACCCAATAGCATTTCAAAATGTAAATTCATTATTACAAATTCCCGTTCTCCGTTGACGATTCCTTGATTTCGTGTTAGAGTGAACATAGAAAAATAGAATTGTTTTGAGGTGTGGAAAAATGTCTGATATAACAAAAATTGATAAAAATTTTGCGGTGAAAAATGAAATTCAAAAAGAAGGGTTTACCTTCTATTCTATGGAAGAAGAACCCTTTCGGATTTATGGTGTTTTTAAAGAAAACGGAAAGTTTCGGAGGATGCCTCAGGCCATTGCCGAAAGTATCAACAATGGGGTAGCCTATCTCCATGCCGATACGGCCGGCGGACGAGTTCGGTTTGTTACCGATAGCCAACGGATTGTGATTCATCTCAAGACAGATCGAATCTGCAGACTTTCCCGCTTTGCCCTGACCGGCTCTGCCGGACTGGATATCTACGCTGATGGGGTTTATGAGAGAACCTTTATCCCTCCCTATGATATGGAGGACGGGTTTCAGTCTACCATGGAGTTCTATGATGAAAAAAGGGTGAGAGAAATCACATTAAACCTCCCCCTGTATGCCAGTGTATGCGATTTGTATATCGGTCTTGAGGAGGGAGCAACCCTCTTAGCGCCCACTCCCTACAAAAATAGTAAGCCCGTTGTATACTATGGCTCATCCATCACCCAAGGCGGATGCGCTTCTAGGCCAGGCATGAGCTATCAGGCCATTGTTTCACGGGAACTGAATCTGGATTTTTGGAATCTGGGATTTTCGGGTAGTGCCATGGCAGAGGATGAAATGGTGGACTATATCAAGGGCTTGGATATGTCGGTTTTTGTCATGGACTATGACCACAATGCTCCAAGTTTAGAACACCTAAAAAACACCCACGAGAAAATGTTCCTTGCCATTCGGAAGGAACATCCTGACCTGCCTGTGATTATGATGGTGCGTCCCAACTATCCCTTATCTCCCGACGAGGAGGAACGGAAAAAGGTGATTGAAACCACCTATCAAAATGCCTTGGATAGAGGGGATAAGAATGTTTATTATATTGACAACGAGGCGTTGACCGCTCTTTGTAAGGATAACGGACTGGTTGACCGATGCCATCCCACCGACTTTGGATTTACCTCCATGGCAAAGGCGGTTTGTGATGTGCTGAAAAACATTAAGATGGTGTAGTTTTCAATTCTGATTTGGCATGAGACTATAAAGATTGTCGAAAAAATCGAAAGCAAAAAATCCTTTCCCGTAGATCGGGAAGGCGTCAGCGCAAACTGACGGATGAGGTGAAAAAATGATAATATTAATTACAGGTGCATCACATACAGGTAAAACTTTCTTGGCACAGAAATTACTTGAAAAATATAAATATCCATACCTGTCGATAGATCATTTGAAGATGGGACTGATTCGTAGCGGAAACACAGACCTCACGCCCCTGAGTTCGGAGGAGGACTTAACCGAATACTTGTGGCCTATTGTGAGAGAAATGATAAAAACCGCCATAGAAAATCATCAGAATCTCATTGTGGAGGGATGTTATATCCCCTTTGATTGGGCAAAGGATTTTGATGATCAATATGCGGAGAAGATACGGCATTACTGCCTTGTGATGAGTGAACATTATATCAAGCAGCACTTTGACAAGATTCAAAAATATGCGAATGTAATAGAACAGAGGCTGGATGATGATTACACCATGGAACTTGCCCTTGAGGAGAATGCAAAGAATTTGCGTCTTGCCAAGGAGCATCAGGTTGAGTGTATTTTGATTGATGAAAGATATTCCATAGAGATTACATGGTGACGAGCAACAGGGGAAGAAACGGGGGAAAAAGGATGAAGATAGCAGATGGTATTTCCAAAGAGGGAAAGAAGATAAAAGCCTTCTTGATGATAGGTCAGTCCAATATGGCAGGTCGAGGTGATTTCGGAGAGGTTCCTGTCATCCGAAACGACAAATGCTTTATGCTCCGTATGGGACGGTGGCAACCTATGAGCGAGCCCATCAACGTGGACAGAGACGTTCTTCATATCCTCTACCACAGTGGTGTGAGTCTTGCCACAAGTTTTGCCGACGAGGTGGCCAACCATTTTGGGGTGGAAGTAGGGTTGATTCCCTGCGCCGACGGAGGAACCGGGATTTGCGAATGGCAACCGGGAGAGGTTCTGTATGACCACGCGGTGGCTATGACAAAACTTGCTCTGCGGAATTCCGAGTTGGCAGGTATCATTTGGCATCAGGGAGAGAGTGACTGCAGATGTTTTGACAAAGAAGAATATCGAAAGATGTTTTTGCATTTTGTCACCACCCTGCGGAAGGAGTTGCAGGCAGAGCATCTTCCCTTTATTATGGGAGAAATTTCGGACAAGATAACCTCGGAAAAACCATCCTTTTTGGATGGGGTTGACCAGTTGAATCAGTTGCTCCGTGAGTTAAAGGGGCAGATCCCCCATTGCGAACTGGTGTCGGTGGAAGACCTGACCTTGAAAAAGGACGGACTTCATTTTGATTCGGCATCCTATCGCATCTTAGGGAAACGATATTTTGAGAGATATAAGAAGCTGGCGGAAGAGCGCTAAAGAGGAGAGCAATCTGTTCTTAGAAAGGGAGGAAGCAACCTTGGAGATACAATGCAAAAAGGATTTTGAAGCACTGATGTTTCAGGTTTTGGAACCGCTGCTTAACAAGTATTTTGAATCCGGTGCAGGATTAACGCTGGGTACTACTGCGGCAAGTTATTCCGTGGAGGTTTCCAAGATGGAAGCCTTTGCAAGACCCCTTTGGGGGTTGGTTCCTTTTTGGTGCGGCGGCGGAGCACACGAGAAGTTTGAAGAAATATACCGAAAAGGCATGGTTGCAGGAACAGACCCGACCCACCAAGATTACTGGGGAGAATGCGGTGATTGTGACCAGAGATATGTGGAGATGGCATCCCTTGCCTACGGACTGCTTTTTTCTGCTGACAAAGTATGGGAGCCGCTTACGGAATCCCAGAAAGAAAATCTTGCAAACTGGCTGTATCAAATCAATGAATTCCGTCTGCCGGAGAGCAATTGGCTGTTCTTTAGAGTTCTTGTAAATATAGCGCTGAAAAAATGTGGCAGGAAATTCAGTGAGGAAAAATTGCAGGCCGATTTAGATAGAATCGAAGACTTCTATCTGGGGGATGGCTGGTATCAGGATGGAGTCAATTCCCACAACGGCCAAAAGGATTATTATGTTGCCTTTGCCTTCCACTTTTATAGTTTGATCTATGCAACGGTAATGGAGAAAGAAGATCCCAAGAGATCAAGAATCTTCAAAGACCGAGCATCTCAATTTGCCAAAGATTTTATTTATTGGTTTGCAGACAGCGGAGAAGCAGTTCCCTATGGACGGTCTTTGACCTACCGATGTGCACAGATTGCCTTTTGGTCCATTTGCCTTGTGGCGGATGTTCTCCCCTATAGTGTAGGTGTCATCAAAGGGATCATTGTTCGAAATCTGTCCTATTGGTTTTCGGATGACCGAATCTTTGACAACGGACATATTCTGTCCATCGGCTACCGATACAACCAACTTACCATGTCAGAAGGGTACAATGCACCGGGATCGCCCTATTGGTGCATGAAGGCGTTTGCATTTATGGCGTTGCCGGAGGAACACGAATTCTGGAATTGCGAGCCTTTGCCCATGCCGGAACTGGAATCACTTAAGGTTCAGGAAAAAGCAGATGTTATGGTGGGCAGATATGGTGGAGATGCTACCTTGTATCCGGCAGGAACCCTGCAGGTTTTCCCTAACGAGATGATGCATAAGTATTTGAAGTTTGCCTACTCCACCCGATTTGGGTTCAGTATGCCAAGGAGCAACTGGCATTATGATGCGGCGGCACCTGACAGTACCCTTGCCTTTGAATACGATGATCGCATCTATACCAGAATCAGAAACCGTGGATTTCAAATCCAAAAGGATTGCCTTATCATAGAATGGTCACCCGGATTGGGCATAGAGGTGAGAACCGAAATCATTCCAACGAAACGCGGGCATATTCGAAAGCATCAAATCTCATCCCCCATAGAATGTATTGCCTATGATAGCGGTTTCGCAGTTGATTATACCGATCGGGCTCAATGTGAAACAGAGCAGAACCACAGGACTGCTCTTGCGAAAAATCATCAGGCCTATTGCTCGGCGTCGTCCCATGATGGGGAGCCTGAACTCAGGCGTACTGCGCCCAATACCAATGTGCTGAGCCCTCAGGCGATCGTTCCTCTTATCAAATATGAAATTAAGGTAGGGGACAATGGGTTTGAAACAGAAATTTGTGAGATGGGGTAACGTGGGTTGACCCCTTTTAAGGAGGGCTTTCTTATGAAGAAAATACTTCATTCCTATGTGGCGAAGTTCAATGCCGACGATAAAGAATACTATGTGCAGGATATTCCAAACCATCAGGCAGAGGCGTGGATGGAGGAGAATGCTCCGCTCATTGAGATTCCCGACAAAACCATAGAGGAGACCTATTATTTTCGGTGGTGGACCTATCGAAAGCACATCAAAAGCACCGAAGACGGATACGTGGTTACCGAGTTTTTGCCTCCGGTAAGTTGGGGCGGAACCTACAATACCATTGTAGCTCCGGTGGGGCATCATATCTCCGAGGGTAAGTGGCTCAAGTGCGGAAAAAAGGTGCTGGAGGACTATGGAAAGTTATGGCTGGAAGAAAAGAGTAAAACCTATCTTTACAGCACTTGGCTTTTGGATGCCATCTGGGAACTTTCGGTTCATAACAACGATTTTTCTTTTGGTCGTGAACATCTTGTTTTGATGATTCGGTATTACCAAACCTTTGAAAAGGAGCACAAGACCCAATCGGGACTTTTTTGGTCCTTTGACAGCAATGATGCAATGGAATACAGCATTAGTGGTGGAAGCGGACTTGGTGAAAATTCCGGAAAGAACGGTCTTCGTCCTACCTTGAACTCCTATATGGCGGCAAACGCTCTGGCAATTTCGGAGTTTGCGAAGAAGGCAGGCAGAACGGACATTGCGGAGGAGTATCGCCAAAAGTACCTTGCCATCCGTGATACGATGAATCAGCTTCTTTGGGAGGGGGATTTCTATCGGGCAATCCATACGGATAACCTGGATGAGCCATCTTGGAACGAACTTCCTGAATCCCAGTATGTAAAAGAGTTAATAGGGTATATTCCTTGGGCTTTTGGCTTGGCGCCCAAAGGTCGGGAATTTGTCTTTGAGGAGTTGAAAAAAGAGGACGGATTCCATACAGAGTTTGGCCTTACCACGGCGGAACAACGCCATCCCCGCTACCTCTTCGAGGCAGGCCACGAATGTTTGTGGAACGGGTATATCTGGCCTTATGCCACCTCCCAAGTGCTTCGGGCGGTACAGAATCTTTTGAAGGATGAGAAACAGGCCGTTCTTAACAATGAGGATTTTTACAAAATGCTTTATACATATGCCAAGAGCCATGAACGGATTACTTCTGAGGGAAAGCGTATTTGTTGGATTGACGAGGTTAAACATCCCATTACCAATGATTGGAGCAGTCGAACCATTCTGAAGGAGGCCGGCT
>JAZRCD010000385.1:0-5292 GCA_045635425.1 Ructibacterium sp.
GGCATCGAAGCTGGCTGTGGCATCAAAGCTGGTGAGGGCATCGAAGCCAAAACATTTATCCATTCCGAAAAAAGAATTTTTGCCGGTATCTCTGTATATCACAATTCCAATAACTGCAAAAAGACAATCAAGTGCGCAGAATTGCGAAAGGGTGAAGTCTGTTTTGGTGATCTTGTCATTGAAGAACCCGTTATTGAAATGACCATTGCTGAGATTGAAGCAAAACTTGGCATTAAGAATCTGAAAATCAAAGAGGGATAACATGGCAAAAGCGAACAAATACGGAAGCCGTAAAGTCACAAGGGATGGCATGACATTTGATTCGCTAAAAGAATATCGTAGGTGGAATGAATTAGTCCTGCTTGAAAGGGCAGGACTAATTCAGAACCTTCAAAGGCAAGTCAAATTTGTGTTGATTCCTGCACAAAGAGAGTATTGCAACGAGATTTATACCAAGGGCAAGAAGAAAGGCTGTTTCAAGCCAGGTAAGCTACTAGAAAAGGAACTATCCTATATTGCTGATTTCGTATATACAGAAAACGGAAAAGGTGTTGTAGAGGATTCTAAAGGCTTTAGAACACAAGAGTACAAGATCAAAAGAAAGCTAATGCTTTATATCCACGGTATAAGAATCAAAGAAACATAAGGAGTGACCACCATGGACAATTTGAACAGTTTAACCGACCTTGTGCGGATCATTTTAGAGAACCAGCCGCAGACCCGCAACAGCGATGGCCTGCTGTGGCTGGAAGTGCTTGAACATCAGGCATCTGAAAAAGGGATTGATTTGCGGATGTTTTCTGTAACATCTTTTCTCCCACGGATCGGGGAACTGGGATTCAGCCCGTTTGAGAGTGTGAGAAGAACCCGGCAAAAGCTACAGGCGACATACCCACATTTGGCCGCCACTGATTCCGTCAAGGCATTCCGTGCAGAGCAAGAGGCAGAATACAGACAGTATGCAAGGGGTGATATGTGATGGATTCCATGGATAAATATGGAGGTGGCCCATTTGAAGGGGTAATTGCGAAAATTAAGCCATCACTCCAGCAAATGGTTGATGCGCTTGTTCCGGTTATCCAAGGCATTATTGATGCCCTTGCGCCAACTATCAAACAGTGCAGTGATACGATCATCCAGTTATGGGAGGCTATTGCGAAAACATGCCCCGACAAGCGTGTGGTTTGGCTTGCCTTTCACCATAAAAAAGCAAGGGTGCGAAAGAAGAACATGGCCAGGATTGCAAAATACATTACAAGGGAGTTGAAAAGCGATGATTACGGTTGATCAGAAAGTGCAGTTTGATGTGTTCCGTGATGTGAAAGACCGTATACAAACGGCACCCTACATGGCGACCGGAACCGTGTATGCTGTGAACTACGGCCACAGGGTATTCCATGTGGTCTATGACCTTGAAGGTACAGAAATGCGCACATCTTTTAATTTCTGCGACATTGGGGAAAAGGTGCATATTATCCCCTAGAGAGTGAGGAAACCCCATGATCCATGTATTCGATACAGATGTGGCGGAAAGATACGGCGTTAACGCCGCTATAATTCTGCAAAACATCGCCTATTGGATAAAGCAAAACGAAGCCAATAAAACGAATTTCCATGACGGGAACTATTGGACTTTCAACAGTAACCGTGCATACCGGGAATTGTTCCCGTACATGAGTAAACGCCAAATTGAAACAGCCTTTAAAAAGCTGATTGATGATGGTGTCCTAATTACCGGAAATTATAACAAAATGGCATATGACAGAACATTGTGGTATGCATTGACCCAAAAAGGGAAATGCATTTCACATTTTGGGGGAATGGATAACCCCGAAACGGCAAATGGATTACCCCAAAATGGGGAACCTATACCAAATATAAACACAGATGTAACCCCAAATGGTAAACCCATTATATTCCCGTTCGACGAGTTTTGGAAAGGCTACCCAAAGAAAAAAGCCAAAGAGGATGCCCGGAAAGCCTGGGCAAAATTGAAGCCGGACGAAACACTGGGAAAGGTAATCATCCAAGCAGTGGAGGCCGCCAAAAAGTCAAAGGATTGGCAAAAGGAAAAAGGCAAATACATCCCGTACCCAGCCACATATCTGAACGGCAAACGGTGGGAGGACGAAAGGAACGATACAGATGGAAGCACTGCAAGCAATATTCCAGCGGTTAGGCATGGGAAATGGGTGTAAGTTGACCCCCAAGGAATACGAAGAATTCCAGGTTAACAGCTTGAACGATACCATTGGCGACGAAAACGCACGGGACGGCTACGAATGCCAAAAATGCAAAAATCGTGGATGGATCGCAATGCTGGTGGACAAAGGGAACGGCGAATATGGGCTTTGCATCGGTGATTGTGAATGCGCCCCTATTCGCAGATCCATAATGCGAATGAAACGCAGCGGCCTGGAGGATGTGATCAAGGAGAAAACATTTTCCCGGTATGAGGCAACGGATGCATGGCAGAAGAGCATTAAAGATGCCGCCGTGGAATACGCCAACAACCCCGTGGGCTGGTTCTTTATCGGAGGGCAAAGCGGATGTGGGAAAACCCACCTTTGCACGGCAATCTGCCGGGAGCTACTTCTGAGGGGCATGGAAACCTACTACATGAAATGGCGTGAGGATATTGCAAAGCTGAAGAGCCTTTCCCTGGAAGCTGAGGAACGGGCTGCCATGATAAGCAAGTACAAAAATGCAAAAGTGCTCTACATTGACGACCTTTTCAAGACCGGCAGAAACCCGGACGGCACCGACCCGAAGCCAACAGCGGCAGATATCAACATCGCATTTGAGATCATCAATTACCGATACTGCAAGCCGGATCTGCTGACTATCATTTCCAGTGAGTTGACCGTTGACGAACTGCTTGATATTGATGAGGCAACCGGCGGCAGAATCTGCGAACGGTCAAAGGTGATGAATGTATCAAAAAACCGCTCACGGAACTACCGGACAAGAAATGCAATGACGATTTAAGGGGGAGTTATGAAATTAGAATATGCCAAGGTTTCAAACTACACGAAACAGACCGGGTGCCGTCATAACGATGCATTACGGTGTACGGAAAGAAATTGTCACCGCTGCGGCTGGAATCCGGTTGTGGCAAAGTACCGGCTAGATAAGATCCGGGGGAAAGGAAAGAGGAAGTAATGGGGTATAAAAAAATAAGCTACCCGAGGCAAATTTGGTATGTAATCAAGTATGCCGTGCATTCCTGGCTAGAATGGCAGGATGCAAAGCATTGGGCGAAAGGTTGCCACCCTGGGTGGGTGGTGATCGCCACAAAAGCCCGGCACGAAGAAACCAGGAGGGAGTACAAGCAAAAGATACTGCGTGCTTATAGGGGGGATGAATATGTCTGAACTTGAAACGATTTTGATATGCATTTTAATTCCTGTCTATGGCGTGACATTCTATATAGCAGGAAAAGTAAATCTGCTGACCATCGTTGTAGAATATATTGCGCAAGCAATAGAAGATTTTTGCGATAAAGTTACGAAAAAGGAGGAAGAAGATGTCTAGAGGACAAAAACCTCCTCCGTCTTTCCGTGATTCCTCACCATGTGATGGATGCACCGAGAAATTCACAGCTTGCCATGACCGATGCCCAAAGGATAAACGTGGCGAATTTGGGTATTCGGCATGGCTGGCTAAGTGCCGAGAGATCGACCAGAAGCGGAAAGAATACTTAGAAGCAGTTAGGAGAAGAAAACGATGGTAGACGAAAAGAGAAAAGCACTATCCGAAATCAACCGGGCATTAGGATTGCTTGAAGGGGTTTCCTATTGTGCTGAACAAAAAGTTGCAGAGGGCATTATGGATGCCGTTGAAATCATTGATATCAATTTGAAGGTGGTGGTTGAGGATGGCTAAATGGCTGATTAAATTGCAGTGCTTGATTACTGGTGGCCACAGGTACTCAAGCATAAATCTCTTGATGATGAAAGACCCTTTCAAACCTGAGTATATATTCACCAACGAATGCCTTAAGTGCGGAAAAGTAATTCATATGAGAGTTCCCAAAGTGACATTCGATGGCATCTTAGAAGCAGATTTGCGAAGAAGGAGGGCAGAAGATGGCAAATGAAAAGCGGCTGATTGATGCCAATGCGTTGATAGAATATATAAACATCCTACGCAGAGCAAGCAAGACGAGTTATCCCAAGAGAAGTTTCGTTGTTGGTGATGTGCTTGACTGTATCTACACTGCCCCCACTGTGGCTGCCGTGGAAGTGGTGCATGGGCGGTGGGAAGATGAATACAGCGGTAAATATGCTAACCCACGATACCGATGTTCCGTTTGCAAGGAAAGATCCTTGTATAAATCTGTAAGGGATGTACTGGGAAATTGGAAAGATGTGCAAGCATTGACTAACTACTGCCCAAACTGCGGTGCTAAGATGGATGGTGATGGGAATGGCTAAATATCTCAATAAAGACTTGTTTCTTGAGTCTATGGGTTTGGTAGGCGATGAAACAAAATACGGCAATCGTGATGCAGAACATTCAAACAGAAGCTACTCCACTTGGATGGGATATGAAATTATGGGCAGCGTGGATGACAGCGAGGTTGAGGAAGATGTTGCGGAAGTGGTGCGGTGTAAGGATTGCAAGCATAGATATACCGCAGCAAGTGGTGTAATTTTCTGTACGCAACATTTAACAATGTCCGCAAATGATGATGATTTCTGTTCCTACGGAGAAAGGAGAGAGGGAGAATGAAAATCCGTGACTTTGCAAAATCCGTTGGCTTTGATGTTGTCGGCAAGTTGACCTATATGGGCAAGTGGGATTTATGCAGTAGGTGGTATATGGATGAAGCACGAAACACCTATTTAGTCGATGTGGTAATCGGTGGGATTAGCATAATTCCAAATAGAAAAAGCCTGCGGAATTAACCGCAGACTTAGTATAGAACCATATTGTAATTGTAAGGGTATCCATCTTTTCTTCGTTGTTTTTCACGCTTAAATCCAAACCGGGAATAAAACTCAATTAGCCTTGATGGGTCAGCACCAAATTCACCATCTGTAAGCAGATATATTGGTCTTGGTGCTTTGTCGAGAACCTTATTCATCAGTTTGGTGGCGATACCTTTTCCTCTGTATTCTGGGTCAACCATTACTAGGTGAAGGTAACTGCCGGGATTGGTATTCTCAACATTAGCAAAGCCGTGTGCTAGTTTGATTTTCATATTCATCACCCACGGCTATTATATCACAAATGGTAAATATTGTAAACGCCATATATGGCACAAATCAGAAAGGAGAAACTATGGCT
>JAZRCD010000386.1:0-1325 GCA_045635425.1 Ructibacterium sp.
GGTGCTTTCCCCGGCTTCCCCGCCCTCCGTCAGAGAGAAAGAATCAGGGGATGCGGTCACGCTTCCGGAGCCTTTCCCGATGCTCCATGCAACGTCAATGTGTCCGACATAATCCCCGGTTCCAATAATCCGCATAGTATATTCGCCGGGTTCCGTTCCCTTGTTTCCGGTCACGATATAATCCGTGCTGGCATTGAGGGTTGTACTCCCGATCTTTACGGAACTGACGGCTTTGGTTTTCTCCGTCCCGTCATAGGTCAGAGCAGAGCCAAGCGTAACAGTTGCGCCGGCAATAGAGGTTTTCCCGTTACCGCTTCCGGTGGCAATCCATTCTTTCGTATCCTCATCGAACAGATAGTCTTTTCCGGTGTCTACTTCTGTAAACTTGCTCCCGGTCACAATACCGTCAACCGGCTTCTGGTCGGAACTATTCCCGAACATTTCCGAATAAACGCTTTCCTCATCGAAATATCTGTTGACCAGTTTCCGAATCATTTTTGTGTTCCTCCTGTTTTAAGGCTGTTTTAAGCCCGTTTTGCGTCCTCTCTTTTTAGCCGGGGATTTATCCGGCTTTGCATCCGCAGGCGGGTTCTCTGCCTGTTTCTGGGCGTTTACGGGCGTTTTGAAGTAATCCGGAAGGATTTCCCCGCAATCCATGCAGGAAACAACCCCGTTAACGCTTTTCACTCTCTTGTGTTCGCACATCGCTGACCCTCCTTTCATACGTCCGGGAAAGTAGCCTTGATTGGCGTGTATTCCCGGCTTGATCTTCTCGCCCTTCCGGTTTCCTCACAGAAGGTGTCAAGGTTCGTCCTGGCGTTCTTTACCCGGAGCCGTTGCGCCTTGATTGCTTCATCGCTTGCGCCCTCCGCTTTCAGCACCGCTAAATCCCGCTTTTCATACCGCAACAGGCGTTCCAGCCGCCGCTGTTCTTGGCTTTCCTCATACTCCCGTGCGTTTGTTTCTTCGTCCTGTTCCGGAGGTCTGATCCGGGAGAACCCCGGAACAAACGGGATGGGGTAATGCTTACAGTTGATACCGAAAAGCCCAGCAGCTTCCCCATAACTGGTTTCGCTCTGGGCGTAAACGTGGACCGTGTTCCCGCTTTCGTCTTCAACCTCCCGGGACATATCTATCCGGCTGATAACCTTCCCTTGCCACGGATAGCATAATGGCCTTGCCCCGTCATGGTGTGAAACCTGATACAGGTCATTCCCGTAAGCGTCCTGACGCTCCCAGACAGCCGCCCGGGCGGTATTCGCCATCGTTGTACGTATATCCATAGCAACATACGCTTCCGGACTCCACCGATGCCCTCCGTGGTC
>JAZRCD010000387.1:0-4651 GCA_045635425.1 Ructibacterium sp.
AGAAAAGAAATTGAGGAGCAGTTTGAGCAGGAGAATGGATATTCCATTCGCCCATACCTACCGGAAATCGCCGGCGACCGCTCTGTTACAGAAGTGGGAGCTAAGGCGAGAATTGCTTGGTTTGATTTGTGTAATCGTGTGCTTTGTAAAAACTTCTTAGAACCCCAGAAAGAATGGTGTAACAACCACGACATGGCTTTTCTCGGCCATTTTAATTTGGATCATATAGCATATAAATCAGTAGTGAAATCCGGTAACTTTAACCTGTTGCAATCTATGAGGAATCTGGATATTCCGGGTATTGATGTTATTTGGCGTCAGATTTATCCCGGTGGCGAAAACTTGAATCATCCTTCCGAGGCGAAAGAAGATATTAACACCATTTTTCCCCGGTATGCATCTTCTGCTGCGGCTCAGATTGGATGTCGGTATTCCTTGAGCGAGTCTTTTGGCGTATACGGAAGCGGTACCGATTTTAACCTGATGCGCTATGTTCTGAATTATCAGGCGATTCGTGGTGTTAATATGTATAATCTCATGGGGATTTCCTATGGTAGAGAGGGTTTCTTGATGGCAAGAGAGCATCCCTTTTTTGCGGAGAATATTGCATGCTATCAAGATCTTCCTGTGATAAACCGCTATTTGGAACGTCTTTCCTATTTGTCTTCTTTGGGTGAGAGAGTAGCGGAGGTTGCCCTCTATATGCCGATCTGTGACTTTGTTGCTGGTATTGATGGAAAGCAGAAAGGTCAGCAGTTTGAAGAACTTGGCCGTAGGATGGAGGATGCAAGGATTCTGTTTGATATTGCAGATGATAAGGTCTTCGAAATCATCGAAGATGGAAGGGTCAAAATGGGTAAGGCGGAGTATTCCATCATTGTGGTTCCACATTGTCAATATATGCCGGAATCCACCAAAGAACAACTAAATGAACTGGTTGCTCAAGGGGGAAAAGTTTTTGTCATGGAAGAAATAACCGGCTTGCATGGCACTCTGCTTTCTGTTGTTGAGGAGATTGCGCCTCCGATGATTTCCTTGATTGGTGATGGGGACATGATTCGTCTCTGTATCAGACAGGCAGAAAACGGATGCCTTGTAATGCTGTTTAACGAGTCGGAGGAGGAGAAAAGTTTCTCTGTTCAGGTGGAAGAAAAAACTGTCTTGATCGATGCCGAAAACGGAAAGATTGTTGCCCCAAACGTGGTGGAGGGAGAGTTGTCTTTGACCCTTCCCAGCGGAAAGATGGCATTTCTTTGGCAGGGTGAAGACCTTCCTTGTGAGATAGAACAAGAATACCAAAATGAGATGGAACTGAATGATTTCACCTTCCGTCGGACCGAAAGAACCATCGTTGGCTATATGCAGTTTGAAACCGAAGTCTTTGAGGAAGAGCCGAAATCCATTGATTTGGGTGATTGGTCTGATGTAGTTGGAATAGGATATTCCGGAAGCGGTTTTTACAAAACCTCCTTTAAAGCACCTAAGCGAGAGGGGAAAGTCCTTTTGGATTTGGGTGAGGTTCATGCTGCTTGTGAAGTGTTTCTGAATGGAGAATCCCATGGTGTTGTAGGTATGGCGCCTTACCGTTGTGAGATTTCAGCGGATAATCTCAAGGAGGAAAATGTTCTGGAAATCCGTGTTACCAATACTTTTGCCAATGAGTATCTCCATACCAACTCCTTTGAAAAATGGCAGAATTGGCAATTGGGTCCCTATTTTGGAAAGGCTAATCTTTTTCATTCGGATTCTCTCCGGGGCGGTCTTTATGGTCCTGTTGTGCTGATGTATTAAGACTGAACTTGCAGAGCAAACACATTGAAATATCAAAAATTATGAAACATGCAATAAATAATAGAGGAGAAAAAACAATGGATTTCAAAAACATACCTGTCAAATATCAGCCGGCATATATATGGTTCTGGAATGCCTCGATTACACGGGAGGGTATTAAAGAACGAATTGAGGAAATGCATGAAATGGGAATTCGTGCATTTTGTGTGTGGTCGATATCAAAAAATTTTAGACCAAATACAATGCGTACGCATCTTGAACCGGAATATCTTTCTGACGAATTTTTAGAATTACTGGAGTATAGTTTTCAGTTGGCAAAGGATAAAGGAATGTTTTGCTGGATTTACGACGATTCGGGACATCCATCCGGTAAGGCGTGCAATCAGGTAAGGATAGCAATGCCGGACCATGGGATTAAAAAGTTTGATGTATTGGAGGAGGTTCTCCCAAAGAACATACCGTTTAAAATGCATGAAACTGCAATTGCTGCGTTTTGTGGAGAGCAACGTGTGTTTGAGGGGGATGCTTTCTCAGAGGATGCTGTTGTGAAACAGTATATTTACTTCAACGATACGCGTCACGATGCTGCATTGCGTCCGGATAACGCAGATGTGGAAGCAAATCAGTATTATATCAAGATTATGCACGAAAGAATGCGGCAAACCTTTGGTGAACATCTGGGAAATGATATTCTGTACATGTTTGATGATGAGTCGGGGATGGGTGACTGGACTTTGGGTATGGAGAAAATATTCCGTGACACCTATGGTTATGATATAGAGGATTATATGCCCTACATCACTCGTGAAAAAGAACCCCAGACCGAGGAACAGTATCGTGCAAAAAGCGACTATCATAAGTTGTTAGGGGATTTGCTGATTAACAATTATTTTTCTCTCCTTCGTGAATGGGCTCACCGCAATAATATGCTGTCCCTGGGACATTTGGATGTGGATAATCAGACCGAACGCGGTGCCAGAAGATATGGACATTATTTAAACGTACTGCGGTCTTTTGATGTTCCGGGTGTTGATGCCATATGGAAACAGATCAATTATCCAAAAGATGGGAGATGCTGCTTTGAGGGCGATGAGTTTTTCCCGCGGCTGGCAAGCTCTGCTGCACATCAGCAAGGACACAACAAGGCTTTTACAGAATCTATGGCGGTCTATGGTGCACAAGCAACCCCGGAATTGATGCGTTTTGTCTATAATTATCAGGCCGTGCGAGGCATTAGTGTATTTGGTATTATGGTTGTATCTTACGACAAGGAAAGCGTTGTTTCGTTGCAACATCGTCCTGTCTTTAATAAGAATACGCCCGCTGTGAACAATCTGCATGAATTGAATGATTATACTGCCCGTATTTCTTATTTCTTACAGGAAAGTAAGCAGGAAGTAAAAACTGCATTATACTGTCCATATCGCACCATTTGCGGTTGTGGAGAAGAAGGAAATAAAGCAATTGAGGCTTACGAAAGAATGGGTCATATGCTTGAAGCACAGGGTGTAGACTTTGATATTATTGATGAAACGTGGGTAAAAGACGCAACGCTCGAAAATGGTGTTTTAAAAACTGAGTATGTAGCGTATGAATCTGTTTTTGTGCCGGAGGCAGCTTGGGAGAAGCAGGAAATCATTGACAAGATGAAGGCTGTAGGGGAGGTAGTCACACCGGTTATCCAGCGTGAAAATCCTAAATTAATTTCAAAGAAGATGCTTTGGAAGGACCAAAGCGAATTGTATTTTGTCTGCAACTTTGATGATAAAACTGTTACGGAAACCATCGGTATTATGTCCGACAAAAATGTATATAAGTTGAATTTGTACACTGGTGAGTACGAAGAAGTGGAAGCGGATTATGACGGAACAATGTGCAATATTCCTATCAGTTTACATCGAGGTGACGGAATTCTTTTGTGGTTTAGTGATGAAAAATTGCCTGCAAAGAAAAAAATAACAACAAAGGAAGAAGTTGTGTTATCTGATTTTGAAGCATATACAAGCAAATGCTACACACTGGATGTGTACAATGGCATCTCATACAAAGCTTGCGAAAAGCCTCAAGGGCGGAAAAAAGGCTTATATGAATGGGAAAAAGGGTTTTCCGGTGAAGTAACCTATTTAACGACCTTGCCTAGAATTCCGGCAGGAGAATATATGCTTGATTTGGGCGAGGTGCGGCATACTGCTAAAGTTTATTTAAATGACAAAATTGTAGGAGATGCTATTATGCCGCCCTATCAAATTTGTATTGGAGAGGTAAAAGAGGGAGATTTGTTGAAGATAACAATCGAAAACACTGCAGCCAATGCACAAAATTGTAGCGAAGAATTTTTTGCAGCACAACATCCTGCAGAACTTAGTATGTATCACACTCTTATGGCAAAACTTGCAGAGATGACGGAACCGGGCGGGCTACTTGGACCGGTCGTGATGAAGCAAATTGAAAAATAAAAAAGAGTATACTAAATAGCTTTTAGATGCTAAAAATAGAGCATACCACGAAAGTGGTATCCTCTATTTGGTTGTTCCATAAAAACAAAAAACAAGTCATTCAAAAAATGACTTGCTTAATGGATGGCGGAGAAGTAAAGACTTTACTTAATACTCCATTTTAAAATCACTCAAACCCTTGCAAAATACACGATTTAGTTCGATTGCAATTCCCTACGTAGTAATAAGGAAATTAGTTTACGTGCTATTTATTTAATTATATCATAATATAGAAACAATATCAATCATTTTATAAAAATTATTAATCACCGTTATTAAAATCGTATAAAATATACGTTTATCATATAACTGTTTCTAATGCATTGCTTACCTCGACCACAATAGGTAATGTTTCGCCTTTGTTT
>JAZRCD010000388.1:0-5018 GCA_045635425.1 Ructibacterium sp.
TGATTTCGGATTGGCATATAAGCGGAGATTGCATCTAAGCATGATTGGTTTAAATATATAGTACGTTCTTTGCCGCCTTTACCAATTACTACCAATGTATCCCCGCGAATATCTGTTACGTTAATACCAACAAGTTCTGCCAAACGCATTCCGCAATTTAAAAATAATGTAAAAATACAGTAATCACGTGTAGCGTTACGATTCTCGACAGATTCCAATAAAGCGCAGCTGTCTTCCAATGTAAAGTGTCTGGGCAATTGTTTTGGTGTTTTTACCGATTCTAATTCAGCTGTTGGATTATCATCAATTAAGCGTGCCTTACTAAATAAGTACTTATAAAATGATTTTAATGAAGCCGCCTTACGTGCACGTGATCGCGCTGAATTACCTCGTATACGATTTAGAAAGTTCATGTACTCGTAAAGCGTTTGTAGTGTTACTTGACGAAGCATCTCTAAATCAACATCATCAATTGTGATTTCTGTAAACTCAATATCATCAGAAACTTTTCCAAAATAAATTTTTAGAAATCGATAGAACGTTCTAAGATCATAAAAGTATTCATCAACTGTTTTTTTAGATTTACCTTGAATACTTTCCAAATAAATAAGAAAAGCGGCCAATGGCTCAGGTGCTACATGACCAAAAGCTTTGTTAATCTCAGGCATAATACCCCTCTTTTCAAAAAAACGCCTCTTCCTTATTGCACAAAATTTTTATTTTGTGCAATGTTGTGTGTCTAACTTTTAGTATACCCTTCTTTCTGTAACAATGCAAGTTTTTTATTTTTACATTTGATTTACACTTTTGATATTGTTTTTTATGTCTTGCTTTCTGATACAAACTTGATTCGATCTCCAAAAATCATTTTAAGGGTTTTTATAAATGGCTTGTTGTCAATATTACTTGCGCCATATATTCTTATGTGTTCCGGTAACATCGAAATTAAAATTGTCAACAGTTCATCCTCTGATTCTAAATTCTCTGCCGGATACTCTGTTTGTAATAGTTCAATACAATCCGATGTTATATTATGAAATGCGCTATCAAAAAAGCAATACGTGCCATTGTTTTCTGCAACCACATTCAACGTTTTCATTTGACATTCTTCTACCTCTATAAAATATTTTAATAATTCAACAAATTCATGATATTCTTTTTCTTCAAGGAATTTTTGAAAACACAGTTCGATAATGTCCTGAATATACGCTTTATACTCTCGTAGACAAAATTTGGTAAATCCTTCCAAATTTAATTTTTTAAAGTTTGATAACATAATATATATTTTTTGATTTATTATCTCCTCTAAGACGTCCTGGGATTTTTGAATATAAGTGGGTAACAATGATGAAATACCCTCTTTTTCGGCTGCTGTTAACATAAATATATCATTCATAGCCGATTCTACTTCCATCTTCCATCGTATGCCATGAAGCCATTTTGAAAAAATTTGGCAAAACCTTGTGATATATCTTGTATCAATATAGATTCGGTAATAAGAATTCTTTTTTTCTTCTACTTGAATCATTTTATTAGGAAAATCTTCTTTTAGAATATCTTGTAATGTTTTTAAATTATGACAAGAATACAAGGTGACTGACTCCAAAAATTTCATCCTTCCTATTGATAAATTTTCCTTAATATTTCCGCAAAACCTGATAATATGCATTTTAGTTAACAATAATCAAATTATGTTAACTAATCAAACATTTTTCGTTTGTGGATTATGTTGAATTATATGCAAAGAGGGTTTGGCAGGTTACATTCTATTTTATTAACATGTTGAAAATTAAAAAAGCACCGGGTATATTTGGTGCTTTTGTTGTATGATATTTTCATTTTCGCTTAAACTAAGAGATATTCTTTTGGAAAGGTCGTATGACAATGTCTACAATTCAATGTTCCGAGGCTCATTGTGTGTATCAAAAAGATGGCTATTGCTTTTTGAATACCATAACAACAGCACAAAAAGAGAGTTCCCCTTCCTCCTGCCTTTATTATTGTGCGCAGAATATTAATCGGCAAGAAAATCCAAAGCAAAATCAGTGAAAATTTTTACTCCATATTCCATTGCACGTTCATCGATATCGAAATGAGGATTATGCAACGGAGCAACAATGTTTTTTTCTTCGTTTCTGCAACCAAGTTTAAATAAAGCCGAAGGAACATTTTGAGAAAAGTAAGCAAAATCCTCGCCTGCCATGGTTGCTCTTCCTCCCCAAACACAGTTCTTCTCACCTAAACAATTAACCGCAACATCATAAATTAATTTAGAAATTTTCTCATCGTTGGTAAGGGGCGGAAATAATTTAATAAAATTATAATCATAATCCGCACCATAAGCCACACAGGTGTTTTTTACAATTTCATGGATTTTATCTGATAGCATTTGTCTCATTTCGTTGGTAAAAGCTCGAGCGGTTCCTGATAATTCAACAGTATCAGGAATAATATTGGTTGCATGACCGCCATGAATAGAACCAACCGTTACAACTGCTTCTTCGAAAGGATCTGTACTACGGCTCACAATGGTCTGCAATTGAGTAATGATTTGTGCTGCAATGACAATAGGGTCAATGGCGTTGTGGGGCTCTGCACCATGCCCGCCTTTTCCTTTGATGGTAATGGTAAAATCATCAGGAGATGCATACATAGGTCCGCTTTTTACTCGCATGGTCCCTGTATTTAAATCAGTATCCATATGTAAAGCAATACATGCATCCACCTTTGGATTTTCTAAAACCCCTTCTTCGATCATAGGGCATGCTCCACCGGTGGTTTCCTCGCCCGGCTGAAAGGCAAATTTAATTGTTCCGCACCAACGATCTTTTAAAGAATGTAATACTTGGCATGTGTTTAATAAAATAGCAGTGTGTGCATCATGTCCACAAGCATGCATCACCCCTTCGTTTTTCGAAGCATATGCAACTTCGTTTTTTTCATCGAGAGCCAACGCATCCATATCTGCACGAATTAAGAGACATTTACCGGGTTTTGTGCCATGAATTTCTGCCAAAACTCCTGTTCCGGCTATTTCCTTATGATAGGAAATTCCTAATGAATCTAAACGCTCACAAATGTATTCCATTGTATTAAATTCCTGAAAAGAAAGTTCCGGATTTTGATGCAAATATCTTCTGTCAGAAATCAATTGCGAAGATATTTTTTTCATCATATCACTTACAAGTTCGTTCATATTTCTACTTCCTTTCTTGGTAATATTCAATTATGTTTTCTGCTGCTTTTTTGCCAACAACCACACATAATTCTTCATAGGTTGCATCTTTAATTCTGTCAACAGAAAGAAATATTTTTAATAAAGCCTTTCGTTTTGCAGGTCCTACTCCGGGGATATGCTCTAATTCAGAATCCAACGCATCGGCTTCGTGATATTTTCTAAAGTTTTTGATTGCAAAGCGATGTACTTCTTCCTGAACCCCGGTAAGAAATTGAAACAACATATCATTTTGTTTTATGGGAAACTCATGGGTTTCATCTGTAATTGCTCTGGTTTTATGCTTATCATCTTTCACAAGACCAAAAATCGGTATTGTCTCCCCAAGGGACTCCATCAGTAATTTAACTGCAGAAACGTGACCTCTTCCACCATCCAAGAAAATCAAATCCGGTAATGGGAGAAATTTTGACTCATCCGGTGAAAGTGATCCCTGACGGATTGCTTCTTCCTCTTGATAAGCACGCTCAATACGGCGATAAATAACCTCTCTCATGCTTTCATAGTCGTTTGCGCCATCTACGGTCTTAATGCGAAATTTACGGTAGTTCCCCTTTGATTCTTTTGCATTTTGGTAAACGACACAGGCACCAATACTCTGCTTTCCTGAAATATTGGAAATATCATAACACTCAATCCGAAACGGCGGTGCAGATAACTGAAGTAAATTCTGTAATTGCAAAAGAATTTCGTTTTGTTTCAAACTTTCTCGTTGACGTTTAAATCTATGTTTTTCAAGGGATTCTTTTGCGTTATGATCAACCATCCGGATAAGTTTTGCCTTTTCACCTCGCCGGGGATGCAAAAGAGTAATTTTATGTCCGCACTTCTGTGTCAACCACGCTTGGATGTCGTCCATTTCTTCTATTTGGGTCGGAATAAGAATTTCTCTCGGAATCATAGATGCGCTGTCATAAAATTGTTTTAGAAATCCGGCTATCATTTCATCGGCTGTAGAAAAGATATCTTCAAAAACAAAGTATTCCGAACCGGAGATTTTACCGTCTCGCATGTAGAAAATTTGAACACAACACGCCCGGTCATCTTGATAAATTCCAAGAATATCTCTGTTATCATTTGAGGTAGAAACAATCTTTTGTTTATCGTGAAGTATGGTCAGGCTTTCGATTCTGTCCCGCAAACGTCCTGCGCGTTCGAACTCCAACATTTCTGATGCTTGATACATCTTCTTTTTTAAATCATGGATAATTTCTTCAGATTTTCCTTCTAAAACAGAAATAACCTGATCGATGGTCTCTTTGTATTCCTCTTTTGAAATATATCCACAGCACGGCGCAGAACACTGCTCGATATGATAATATAGGCATGGACGCTTGTTTTTGACCTCCGCCGAAATCTTTTTATTACAACATCTTGTTTTAAACAAAGGTCTTAAGGTTTCGATGGTTTCTTTTACCATTAGCGCACTCATATAGGGGCCAAAATATCGTGCCCCATCCTTTATAACCTTGCGAGTCATGCTGATTTTAGGAAAATCATCTTGCAGAGAAATCTTAATGTACGGATATTGCTTGTCATCCTTAAGCAAAATGTTATATTTTGGACGATATTTCTTTATTAAATTACACTCCAAAATAAGTGCTTCTACTTCTGTATCGGTAATAATATAATCAAAATCAGTAACATTAGCCACCATTGCCGTAGTTTTAGCAGAATGGTTTTTAGATTGCATGAAGTACTGACTAACTCTGTTTTTCAGCAATTTGCTTTTGCCCACATAGATAATCTGCCCGACTTCGTTTTTCATCAGATATACACCGGG
>JAZRCD010000389.1:0-3299 GCA_045635425.1 Ructibacterium sp.
AAAGGCTCTGCATATGCAGAGCCTTTTTTTATTTCATAATCTTGGTTGCATCCACAATCAGTTGTGCCGCACCCTCAATGCCAAGTTTGGAGGTATTTACCGCCAAATGATAGTTGTTCACATTACCCCATGTCTGACTGGTGTAGAAGTTATAAAAAGAACCACGCCGCTTATCCGTCTTTTTGATGGTTGCCGCAGCCTCTTTTTCACTGAGGTTGTGCAGTTCAGCCACACGCTTGATTCTGCAATCCTGCTCCGCATGAACAAACACATTCATCAAATTGGGTTGCTCCCTCAGGATATAGTCTGCACATCTGCCTACTACCACACAAGAACCCTTCTCGGCAAGACCTCGGATTACCTGAGATTGTACACGGAACAATCCGTCCGAATTAAACACATCCCCGTATCGATAATAAGACCCGTTTCCCGACTGAATTCCCATTACCAAAGAATAGAGCAAACTATTGGAGGACATATCCTCGATTCCTTCAAACAGCTCCTCGGAAAGGCCACTCTCCTTAGCCGCCAGAGCAATTAACTCCTTATCATAAAAGCTGATACCCAGCATTTCTGCAACTTTTCTCGCAACTTCCCGTCCGCCGGAACCAAACTGACGGCCAACGGTGATAACCATTTTTTCTGCCATATACAATCCTCCTTTTTTCTTATTATACCACATTTTCGGTGAAATGGGAATGTTTTTTTCACGGAAAGAACGGGACATATTCCACAAACTTTTCTGTAAATTTTTATGGCATTTGATAAAGAGACATTTTGCTGACACCCGGATAATAATGAAGAAGAATCTCCTGATAACCCTTTCCTTCCTCCGCCATTCCCCGTGCTCCTGCCTGACTCATTCCAACGCCATGGCCGTTTCCTTTCACATCAAAAACAGCCTGACCGTCTCGGTACTCCAAAGAGAAGTTTCTGCTCCGCAGTCCAAACGCCTCCTCGATTTCCTGACCGGAAAACTTTTCTCCGAATATGGTAATCGACTTGACCGCACCTGCCTCAGAACGCTCAGAGGATAACGACTGATTCTCTAACGCATCGGGCAATGTCAGTTCCGGTCTCATCCCCCGAACCACCGTCAAAAAGGCATCTTTGGGATAAAAGACCCGACTTTGATACCCGTCTGCCGTGATATCCCAAGAACTATCCGCCGACACCAGATACGGAATTTCCACACCCCAAACATCCTGAACATTTTCTGTTTTTCCGCCACTGATTTTATGGAAGTACGTCTTTGCTACCCGATTATCATAGGTCAGGTATTCCCCACGCGTCTCGTCTATCCCTTTCCTGACCTGATCCATATATTCCTTATCCGGCTCTTCCTCAATGGGCGTATAACTGCGACAATGGGTGAAGTCATCACACAAAGTGGCTCCGTGATGATTATCGCCCGATCCTTTCTCCATGTATTCCGCTATTTTACTCAGCATAAAACTCCGTGCTGCTACCGCCTGCGCCTTTATGGCCTCAAGGGGGAACTGTGGTGTCAATTCCGACGCCACCACGCCTGCAATGTACTCCTCAAAGTCTATTTCTTCCGTTTTTTGTGTTACTGTGCGATAAATAGTAATCCTATAAGGATCCTGAAACTTCCCCCGAGTTATACCATCCCCTCCTTCCTGTTTGGGTTCCATAACCGGAATTACATCCTCGGTCTCTCCCATGGAGACAAGCGGAACCACCACAACGGGTATGACCAACATCAAAACACAAAGCAGCACTGCACTTAAAAACAATCGTTTCATCTCATCTTCCCCTTTCTTTACGGCTTGTCTTTTGCCTTTTCTATGAATATGAAAAAAATTCCTCAATTATGCTTGACAATTCAAAAATCTTGTACTATAATATTTGAGTTATTAATATCCTTACTCTTGCATAGGGCAAGGGTCAAAGTCCAGAAGGAGGTGACTGAATCATGGCAGAAGCAATCAACAAGTACGAAACTATCTTCGTGGTTGATGCAACCAAGACCGAAGAGGAAATTACCGCTTTGGTTGAGAAGTTCAAGTCATTGATCGAAAAGTACGGTGAGATCGAGTCCGTAGATGAATGGGCAAGCGCAGACTGGCTTATCCGATCAATGATCTGACAGAAGGCTATTATGTTTTGGTTAACTTTAAATCAAAACCTGATTTCCCTGTTGAACTGGAGCGTGTCTACGGTATTACCGACGGTATCATCCGTGACATCGTAGTAAGACGTGAGGAGGACTAATCAATGATTAACAAAGTAATTTTGATGGGCAGACTCACACGTGACCCGGAGTTGCGCCATACCGGCGCCGGAACTCCTGTCTGCAGTTTCTCCATTGCTGTTGATAACGGCTTTGGTGAACGTCGGCAGACTGACTTTATCAACATTGTCGCTTGGAACAAGACTGCTGAATTTGTCAGCAACTATTTCGAGAAGGGCAAGATGATTATTGTCATCGGTCGTATTGCGACCAGAACCTGGGAAGGTCAGGACGGAAAGAAGAATTATGCAACCGAGGTTGTTGCAAGCGAGGTTAGCTTCGGCGAAACCAAGCGTGCTCAGGACGGCGGCGCATCTTTTGGTGGTGGCGCACCTGCAGCAGCACCTGCACCTTCGGCTCCTGCATTTCCTGACAGTCCGGCAGATGATGCTTTTACTCCTCTGCTTGACACCGACGACGATCTTCCGTTTTAATTTTGATTGATAAGGAGGCAAATCTCATGGCTGAAGAAAGAATGAACGACAGACCCAGAGTTAGACGTGCAAAGAGAAAAGTTTGTGCGTTCTGCGTGGATAAAGTTGAACATATCGATTACAAGGATGTGGCAAAACTGAGACGGTACGTGACCGAGCGTGCTAAGATTCTTCCCAGAAGAATCAGCGGTTGTTGCGCAAAGCATCAGAGACAGTTGACCGTTGCTATTAAGAGAGCAAGACAGGTTGCACTGATGCCTTACACTTCTGACTAATGAATTAAAAAAGGGTGAACCGATTGGTTCACCCTTTTTTCTTTTTGGAAATTATCCTTTTTATTTTTGCTTATAGTTGCTTAAAAAATCAGCAAGTTTACCCATAGCAGTTTCTAACACTTCCATACGAGGAAGGTAAACCACCCGAAAATGATCCGGATCCTTCCAGTTAAATCCTCTTCCATGAACAAGAAGAACCTTTTTTTCTCGCAAAAAATCTAATACGAACTGCTCATCATCCTTGATATTAAATTTTTTTACATCAATTTTGGGAAAAGCATAAAATGCCGCTTTTGGTTTTACTGCCGAGATTCCGGGGATATCATTTAACGCCTT
>JAZRCD010000390.1:0-6116 GCA_045635425.1 Ructibacterium sp.
TTTCATCAATTGCTTTATCATATGCAGCAGGAAGTGCAATGTTGATAGCATCTTCATAAAACACTTCTTTGCCGTAGTATCTTTCGATAATCTGACGAGGAGCCTTACCCTTCCGGAAGCCCTGAATTGCAATATTCTTTACATTCTTCCGATAAGCCTGCTCGATTGCCTTTTCAAATTCCTCACCGGAAATTGAAAACTCAAAACTTACTACATTCTTTTCAACTTTTTCTACTGTACTCATCGTATCCATTCCTCTCTGCTTCTTAAAAAATACTTCTTTCTATATACATGCTATAAGATTATAACACATTTTTTCAAAAAATCAAGTTTTTTCTTAGATTTATGCCATTTTTTTATTTTTGAATACAAATCGGCATAAAACCCAAATAATCACATGAAACCAATCGCAATCGGATTCCGTCAAAGTCACCCTGCGCCGCCGTGCGATGAGAGTCTGCATGAAGGTGCCCATACAAGCACTCCTCCACCCCATAATTTTTTAAAATATCCAAGAATCCATTCCCTGTTGCATCAATTGGCGGAAAATGAAAAGCCGCTAAAATTCTTTTAGCATTCAAACGACTTGCATCCTCCAGCGAAAGAACAATTCTTTGCCGTTCTCTCTCGTATATCTTCTTGTCTTCCGAAGACGAACCGCTATGAGCAATGGTCCAACCTCTCGTCCCGCAAATTGCCGTATCATCCCATAAAAAACCTGAGTTTTTTAAAAAATGAATGGTATTGAATTCTTTCTCACGCACATATTCTTCCATTTTATTCAATGTTGTCCACCAATAATCATGGTTTCCGCGAAGAATTAATTTTTGTCCCTTCAAACCATTGATGTAGGAAAAATCTTTTTCTGTATCTTGCAGATACATTGCCCAAGAAATATCCCCCGGAATTACAACGAGATCGTCATCTGTAACAACTTTATTCCAATTTTCCCGCATTCTTTCTTCATAGTTATCCCATTTAGCGCCAAAGACATCCATCGGTTTGTCACCGCCTAAGGAAAGATGCAGGTCAGAAATAGCAAATATAGCCATCAGACCAAATCCTTTGCATATTTATTGCAATTTAACTCATACTAAACATGTGTATGCAAGAAAAAACCTTGCTAAACGCCCATCTTCCAAATATTCCATGCAACCGGAAGGCCTGGGCTAATCGCCGAAGCATGGCGGCAGAATGGAGATTTATCATGGAAAACAACAAAGCACTTCCCGGCATTCTGTGCAGTGTAGAACAATGTGCATACCATGCACAGGACAACAAATGTACCGCGGAACACATCAAGGTTGGTGCAGGGGCAAGCTGTTGCAGTTCCTGCGACACCGAGTGTGTTACCTTCAAACCTCGGGCATAACACAAATCTATAAACAGAGTCCAGCCTACAGAAAAATCTGTAGGCTTTCTGTTTGCAAATTATTATTTCAAAAACTCTTGAACCAAATCAAACATCTGTTCTTTTTCAATCACGCCGTCAAAACGAACATCCATATCTTTCAGCGCTGACAAAGATGCCGGAATTTCCATACCACTAACCTGATGAAGTTTATCAATCATAGCAAAATCATCTGCATTGGTGTCTTCTCCCAAAGCGGAGAGTACCGCTTCGTTAAACTTAAACGGACTTGCGGTGGACGCAATAACGGTCTTGGTTGTATCTCCGGTTTCTGTCACGTATTGCTTATATACATCAACAGCAACCGCAGTATGTGTATCTAAAGTATATCCGCTTTCTTGCTTCGTCTTCCATATCTGTTCTTTGGTGAAATAATCGTCACAACAACCACCCCAGAACTGATCGGTAATCTTTTTATGAAGCGCTTTGGGTAATTTGTAAACACCATTCTTCTGGAGTTTATCCATTAAACCGCGAACTTTTTTGGCATCATTACCGCAAATATCAAAAAGTAACCGCTCTAAATTACTGGAAATCAAAATATCCATAGACGGAGATACACTGGGGTAGAACTCACGATTCTTATCATACTCACCTGTTTTAATAAAGTCAGTGAGAACATTATTCTTGTTGGAAGCACAAATCAGCTTGTTAACAGGAAGCCCCATCTTTTTCGCATAGTATGCCGCCAAAATATTACCAAAATTACCGGTGGGAACACAGACGTTAATCTTTTCTCCCATGGCAATCTCTCCGCTTTCAACCATATCACAGTAAGCAGAAATATAATAAACAATCTGCGGAACCAATCTTCCCCAGTTAATGGAGTTTGCGGAAGACAGAGCGCAACCAAGTTCTGCAAGAGCACCTTCTGCACTCTTATCTGTAAATATCTTTTTCACACCGGTCTGTGCATCATCGAAGTTACCAAAGATACCGGACACACAAACATTATCACCCAACTGGGTCATCATTTGAAGTTTTTGGATATCACTAACACCGTCACCGGGATAGAAAACAATAATCTTGGTTCCGTCTACATCTTTAAATCCTTCCAATGCAGCCTTACCGGTATCGCCGGAAGTTGCAACAAGAATTACAATTGTCTTATCCTCTCCGGTCTTTTTCATAGCAGTTGTCATAAAATGAGGCAGAATTTGAAGCGCCATATCCTTAAAAGCACAAGTAGGTCCATGCCACAGTTCCAGAATATACTGCTGATCATCTAATTTAACAACAGGAGCAACTTTCTCGCTGCTAAACTTATTCCCGCCATAAGCACCTTCGGTACAAGCAGATAACTGAGCCGCAGTAAAGTCGGTCAAATACTTACGAAGAACAAGATTTGCTCTCTCAATATAAGACATGGAAAGCATTCTCTTTAAATCCTTTTCAGTCAAAACAGGAATCTCACAAGGAACAAACAAGCCACCCTCTGCTGACAACCCCTTTTTGATTGCTTCTGCAGATTTTAATTTAAGTTCGGTGTCTCTTGTACTCATATAATACATCATGTATAATCACCACTTTCAAAAATAATTATAAAATGCATAAAACGAAAGAAAGGAGATTGCGACATAAATGACACAATCTCCTTTAAGATTAACATAAAAAGCATTTTTCGTCAAGTTCTTTTCCTTGAGAATCATACCAAAAGAATCGACAAAAACATTAAGAAATTAAGCAATCTGCCAAAGACAAATTAGCAAACATACTTCTTAAGGTTCGGACCTGCCTCACTTTCTTCAGCACTAATCATAATGGTGAAGGAAACATTAAACTTTTCTTCCAAAGATTCCAGATTGTTTACAAAACCTTCCAGTTCTTCCATTGTTGCTGCAGGAACGCTCTTAAAAATACTATCGATAAAGATGTGAGTTACATCGTAATCCTGAGCAATAATACCGCACAAAAGACCTTCAAACATCTCAATGCTCCGAATATCAAAGCTTTCTGTGTTTACCATTCTTGCTTTATTACTAATATCATGCATCAGGCGGTTTCCTTCTGTAATGCAAACAACGTTACCCTTTTCAACATCAATCGCTGCATTAACCGCATCGATTAACTTCGGTGTTTTACCGCTGCCCTTTAAACCAATATTCACTTTAATCATGATGAATTCCACCTTTCATTGTTAATTTCTGTTCTGAATTTATCATAACACAAATATAGAAATTACACAATAGTTTTTTTCAAAAAAATCTTTAATTTTTACAACTTGCACAAAAACTCAAGGAAATTTTTGGAAGAATTACTCTCCCATCCGTCCTTGAAGCTCTTCCCGAAGGTCTTCATAACCGGGCTTTCCTAACAATGCAAACATATTCTTTTTATAACTTTCAACACCCGGCTGATCAAAGGGGTTTACACCAAGGAGATAGCCGCTGATACCGCAAGCCTTTTCAAAGAAGTAAACCAGCTGTCCAAAGGTATATTCATCCATTGCCTTCATGGAAATAACAAGATTGGGAACACCACCATCCGCATGAGCCAAAGCGGTTCCTGCAAACGCCTGCTTATTCACAAAATCCATTGTTTTTCCGGCTAGGAAGTTCAGACCATCAATGTTTTCTTCATCTGCTTCTAAGAAAATATCTTCCTTTGTATTTTCAACGTACAAAACAGTTTCAAAAAGACTTCTTCTGCCGTCCTGAATATACTGACCCATAGAATGAAGGTCAGTAGAGAAGTTTACACCGGCAGGGAAAATACCCTTTTGATCCTTGCCTTCACTCTCACCATAAAGTTGTTTCCACCACTCAATGAAGTATTGTAGTTCCGGATCATAGTTTACAAGCAGCTCAATATCCTTTCCCTTGCGAAGCAAAATATTGCGAATTGCCGCATATTGATAACATTCGTTCTGATCAAGATCAGAAGATGCATATAACTCTCTTGCATCCGCTGCACCTTCCATCATCTTATCAATATCTGCTCCGGATACGGCAATAGGAAGCAAACCTACCGCTGTCAGGACAGAATAGCGACCACCAACATCGTCGGGAACAACAAAAGTCTCATAACCCTCGTCATCAGCCAACTTTTTAAGAGCACCCTTTGCACGATCAGTTGTTGCATAAATGCGACTCTTTGCTTCTTCCTTGCCGTACTTTTCTTCCATGAACTTTTTCAGGATACGAAAAGCAATGGCAGGTTCGGTTGTGGTGCCGGATTTGGAAATGATGTTTAAAGAAACATCTTTGCCTTCCAGACACTTCAATACGGAATTCAGATAATTAGGGCTAATGTTATTGCCTGCAAAGATAATCTGAGGTTTTTCTAAATTGTTATAAAAGGGACCATTCAAAAAGTCAATTGCCGCCTTTGCACCTAAGTAAGAACCGCCAATGCCAATAACAACGAGAACATCGGAATCATTTCTGATCTTTTCCGCAGCTTTTTTAATACGGTCAAATTCTTCTTTATCATAGTCAACAGGAAGATCAACCCATCCTAAAAAATCATTTCCTGCCCCAGTTTTATTATGCAGAGCATCATGAACAACCTTTATTTGTTCTTTTAAGTTATCCAATTCCTCCTGACGGAAAAATTCCAGAGCTCTTTCATATTGAAAAGATAAATTTTGAGCCATTTCTCTCTCTCCTTTGTCAAAAAATATTCTGTTATATAAACTTTACCATAATTGTTAATTTGTTGCAAGTGTAAATAATAAAATTATTTTTCTTTTTGATAAAATATAATTTATGTAGAAACAATTCCTAAACCACAATCAAAAACGACCTTATCGTTTGTATTACTCTAATCATTATATACATAAAAGGAAAATGCAATTATGCATTTTCCTTTTTAATATATTCGAGAACCTCATGTAAATCTTTACAAACCAAATCAGCAGCCTTTTTCATTTCCTCATCGGCCAAAATGAGGTCCGGAATAAGAATTGCGTAAGACCCCGAGTTTGCCGCCGCCAGAATACCATTTCTGGAATCCTCAAGAACGATACATTCAGAAGGTTCTAAACCCAATTTGCTTGTTGTATACAAAAAGATGTCCGGATTTGGTTTACCCTTTCTTACGTCTTCTCCACAAACAATAACCGAAAACTCACCGTCTACTCCGGCTCCCGAAAGCAAACCCATGGCACGTTCTCTACTGGTTGAAGTTGCAACAGCACACAAAATTTCATGTTCTTTAGCATACTGAAGCAATTCCCAAAGTCCAGGTTTTATTGGAACACCTTTTTCCTTTATTACCGCATCCTGATATGATATTTTATCCAAACGATAGTTTGTGTAATCAAAGTCTTCTCCAAACATCAAAAGAAACCGTTTTTGAATTTCTTCCCTTGGCAAACCCAAAAACTGTAAAGCATCCCGATATTCTACTTTCACACCATATTGACAAGCCACCTGTTGCATCGCTTCTACCGAAATACACTCTGTATCAAACATGGTGCCGTCCATATCGAAAATAAAACCTTTTATCACAGCCATACCTACTTCCATAAATGGATTTTATCTGCTCGATGGAGACATACCATAATGTTCATAATAACAGGGAATAAAATTGCTCCAAACACACCGAACCATACAAAACCAAGATAAATGCACAAAAGAGATAAAATGGGCGGAATCCCCAACTGATCACCAACAACTTTTGGCTCAACAAAATGTCGAACAACCGTTATGATGAGATAAAGCAGAGTAAGACCGATTGCCAGATAAAATCTTTGTTGGAATAA
>JAZRCD010000391.1:0-6250 GCA_045635425.1 Ructibacterium sp.
GGTGAAATTCAGGTTATTGGTGCAACAACCATTGAGGAGTATCGGAAGCATATTGAAAAGGATGCGGCCTTAGAACGTCGATTCCAAACCATTATGGTTGAAGAACCGTCGGTAGAAGAGACTGTTGAGATTCTCAAAGGAATCAAGGAATATTACGAGAATTATCACAAGGTGCAGATTTCTGATGAGTTGATTCGTACTGCCACAGTTCTGGCAGAGCGGTATATTCATGACAGATTCCTTCCTGATAAGGCAATCGATGTTATTGATGAAGCGGCATCGAAAGCAAATCTTGCCAATGATGATTTGGTTGTTATTGAAAAATTAAAAGAAGAGATTGCTGCTGTAGATGAGGAGTTGGAACAGGAAAATAGCACAGTGTCTGACTCGATTGAAGAGTTTCAACGTGTTGCCGATTTGAAGAGTAAAAAGTGCAAATTGGAAGAACAAATTGCAGAACTTGAAAAAAAGCCAACCCCAACGCTGGAAGTAGATGATATTGCGGCTGTTATCGAACTCTGGACAAAAATTCCGGTAAAACATATTAGTGAGTACGAGGTTAATCGTTTGATTAATTTAGAGGAAAGATTTCATCAGAGATTGATTGGACAGGATGAAGCCGTGAATGCAGTAAGCAGAGCGATTCGCAGAAAACGGGCAGGAATCAGTCTGAAACGCAGACCGGTATCTTTTATCTTTGTAGGCCCTACGGGTGTAGGTAAAACAGAACTTGTAAAGCAGATTGCAAGAGAGGTCTTTGATGGCGAAGATGCCATGATTCGTCTGGATATGTCCGAGTATATGGAGAAACATTCTGTTGCGAAACTGATCGGTTCACCCCCCGGCTATGTGGGGTATGACGATGCAGGCCAGTTAACAGAAAAAATTCGAAGACGTCCTTATTCGGTTGTCTTATTGGATGAAATCGAGAAGGCTCACGAAGATGTCTTTAATATGTTGCTTCAGATTCTGGACGATGGTCGTATCACTGATAGCCATGGGAAAATGGTTTCCTTTGAAAATACAATTCTCGTTATGACTTCCAATGCAGGAAGTGATCAGCGGTCCAATGTAGTAGGATTTGGCGAGGAGGAAGATGCAAAGGATATTAAAGTGGAACGTGCTTTGAAAGAACTGTTCCGACCTGAGTTCTTAAATCGAGTAGATGAGATTGTTCACTTCCGTTCCCTTAAGGAAGAGGAATTACTTCAGATTATTGACTTGATGTTAGAGGATTTGGAGGAAGGTCTTAAGGAGAAAGATATTTCCTTCCATGTAACCAAAGCGGCTAAGGAGTTTGTGCTGAAACAGGCATACCAAAAAGCTTATGGTGCTCGTCCTTTGCGTCGATATATAGAGCGGCATATTGGGGATGGTCTTGCCAAGATGCTGATTGCAGGCGAGTTAGTATCCGGAATGGTTGCGACGGTGGATTCCGATGGCGAAAAATTGAATATTACGGTATAAAAAAAGAATGTCGCAACTTTTGTTGCGACATTCTTTTGGTTATGCAGGAGATTTTTTGGAAGAAAGTTGTTCCCGAAGATATTTTTCTCTGGTGGCTATACCGCCTCGAATATGGCGTTCTTGTTTGTTTTCCAAAAGGATTTCACGCGTTTGTTCTGCCAGATGGCGATTGATTTTTACCAATCGTTCGGTTACGTCCTTATGTACGGTTGATTTGGAGATTCCAAATTTTTTTGCGGCTTCCCGTACGGTACATTTGTTTTCAATGATATAATTTGCAAGTTCAACAGTTCTCTCTTCGATATAGCACCTCACATATATTGCCTCCCATACATTTTGTTCTTACGAACATCAGTTATGGTTCAATATATGCAGGAAGATGACGAACTATGACCATATAGGAAATAATCCGCTATCGATAAAAAACAGACTGAAAGATTTTCTTTCAGTCTGTTTTACATTAAGCATTCTTTTCTGCGCCTGAATATACTTCTCTGACGCGATATTGTTGCAGATGACTGACAGTCATGTAGATGCGACCTACATATTCGCCAATAAATCCGAGAGCCACCAATATCAAACCGCCAAGAAAGAGAAGCACTGCCATGGTAGAGGTGTAACCTGCAGCGATGTTGGGATTGATCAGTTTATGAATAATCATATAAAGACCAAGTAAAAATCCAAAGCATGCAATGATTGCGCCGGAAGAAAGTATTACACGTAAGGGTCTTACCGAGAAGTTAGTGAAACCGTTCAGCCACAGATTCAATAATTTCTTTAAGGAGTAATTGGATGTACCCTCCAAACGTGCTCTGTGAGGCATTTCAATATCGGTTACTTTACCAACCATTGTGTTGAGGTATCCCATCATAGAGGGGAATGGACTGTCATAATTCTGGTAACAGTCAACTGCAAAGCGACTAATGGCATAGAAACTGGAGACATGAATACCCTTAAGGCGTGTGCCGTTAAACTCAGAGATTTTCGCAGTAATTTTACTGGTTATGCGCTTGAAGAGGCTGTGTTTTTTACTCTTGAAATAAGCGTATACCACATCATAGCCTTCCTTTATTTTTTCAACCAGCGGAATGATGCCCTCCGCAGGATGTTGGCCGTCATCATCCATGAAGACAAGTACATCACCTTTCACATGAGGGATGGCTGCCATTTTAGCAGATGCTTGACCAAAGTTTCGAGACAGATTGACACCGGTAATATTGGGGTCTTCGTCACAGAGTTTTTTTATTAACGAGAAAGTATTGTCAAAAGGGTAGTCGTTGACCAGAATAATCTGATATTCATAGTCGGGTGTGTTGTTTATAACCTGACGTATTTCATCAACAACTCTTTGTAAAGTTTTTTCTGATTTGTAGCATGGAATTGCAATTGAAATTAGCATTATCAACATCTCCTTTTATTGCTACCTGCAGTATACTATATTTAGAATTAGAAATCAACATTTTATTTCTTAAAATTTATTTACATCTTGATTTTCGACATTGCGGATGATATAATCGAGATAATATGAACAAAGGAGAAATTTCAACATGGGAGTAGAAGGAAAGAGACTTTTGATTTTAGGCGGAACGTCTGCCACATTTGATTTGGTGAAAAACGCAAAGGAAATGGGCGTTTATACCATTGTAACGGATTATTTGGAAGAAGGTGTTACCAAGGCAATTGCAGATGAAACAGCACTTGTAAGCACCACTGATATAGAGGGGTTGGAAGCCTTGGTAAAGGAACGCCATGTGGATGGTGTTTTTTGTGGACCCAGTGAATTTAATTTGCGAAACCTGATTCGACTTTGTGAAAAAACAGGTCTTCCTTGTTATACCAATATGGAGGTCTGGGATCGTTGTGCAAATAAAGACGAGTTTAAGCAATATTGCATGGATAATGGGGTGGATTGTCCGAAACGTTTTTATGTGGATGACAGTTCCACGGATGAGGAGTTGTCCAAGGTAGAGTTTCCTGTTATTGTAAAGCCGGTTGATGGACACAGCTCCAATGGTATTTCTGTTGCTACCGATGTTCCAAGCCTTCGAAATTCCTGCAAGATAGCTATGGATTACTCTACATGTAAACGGATTGTGGTAGAAAAATACATTGAAAATGGCGGAGAACTTTTCGGCGCAAGATATTTGATTAAAAATGGTGAGGCATATCCGTATTTGTTGATGGATACCTATGTTGCAGATCCTATCGAAAAAAGAAGCCTGATCAGTCATTTTACGTATACGCCGTCTAAGTATTCTGATTATTACATGAAGAATATGGATAAACAGGTTCGTCAGATGCTTAAGAATATGGGATTAAAAAATGGTACTGCATTCTTTCAGGCGTTGCCTTATGACGGGAAAATTTATTTCCATGAGATGGGCTATCGCTTAAGCGGTGGCATGCTCTTTAAATTGACGGATCCTCTTATGGGCGTCAATGATATGAAGATGATGATACGTTTTGCATTGGGTGAAGAAATCTGTTCTGATGAGGAACTTAAAAGACTTGATATTGCATCAAACAAGAGAATTGGAGCACAGCTGATGATTCCTTTGTGGGAAGGAACCATTGCGTCCATTGAAGGTTTGGAAGATTTGAAGAAACTTCCTTGTTTACAGGATTTTATTCAGTATTATCATGTGGGTGATTCCATTACTTCAAAGCATATCGGCACCTTAGGACAGCATTTTGGCCGATTTACTTTGATTGCAGAAAGTAAAGAGGATATTGCAAACGCGGTGGAACGAATTAAACGGGAATTGATCATTAAAGATCAAGATGGAAATATGATGAATACACTGCAATTTGATTTTGACAGAACCAAATAAAAATTAAGCTTTTGAATGGAGATGGTGTCATGCCCATTATTTATGACGAGAAAAACAAGATGTTTCACTTATCCACAGCGAATACATCATATGTATTCTGTTTGCGGGGAGATTATATTCTGGAGCATGTATATTATGGCAAAAAATTGAATCATCCGGAAGGCCTTTTTCCGTGTGATTACGGATTGTATGTCAACTTATCCCCGGTAGATCCTGAGTATAAGGATGCAGAAAGTTTCACATCTACAGATGTTGTATTGCAGGAATATGGGTTTTATGGCAGTTGTGATTTGCGCACGCCGGGATTTCATGGTGTTTATGCAGACGGTAGCCGTATTACCAAGATGAAGTATATTTCTCATCGGATTTTTGATGGAAAACCGGTTTTGGATGGTCTGCCGGCAACCTACACCGAAGAGGATGGGGAAGCACAAACTCTTGAGATTGTTATGGAGGACGAAAAAACCGGTCTTCGCATGACGCAACGGTATTCTGTTTTTCGGGATTATGATGCAATTGCACGCTCAGTTGAGGTGGAAAATAGAGGAGATTCTGTGATTTCTATCGATAAGATTATGAGCTGTGTTCTGGATTTTGAGGATGATAACTATGATTTTATTCATCTTCATGGAGCATGGGGAAGAGAGTCTCATGTTGAAAGAGCGTCCTTGATGAAAGGATGTGTTAAGGTTGAGAGCCGTCGTGGTGCAAGTAGTCACAGTCATAGACCGTTTTTTGCATTAGCAGGAAAAAATGCTGACGAGATGCAAGGGGATGTTTACGGCTTCAGTTTACTCTATAGCGGTAATTTTGAGATAGGTGCCGAGGTTGAGCAGTATCACTCCACCCGTGCTTTTCTGGGAATCAATTCCTTTGATTTCTCTTGGATGTTAGAGCAGGGAGAGAAGTTTGTTGCACCTGAAGTTGTGATGGTTTATTCTTCTCAGGGGATTGGTGAAATGTCAAGAACGTATCATAAGTTGTTCCGCAAACGGCTTGCGCGCGGAGTGTGGAGAGATAAGGAACGCCCCGTTTTGATTAACAATTGGGAAGGAACATATTTTAATTTTGACGAGGAAAAACTGTTGAATATTGCTCGCAGAGCAAAGACGGCGGGAATTGAACTTTTTGTTCTGGACGACGGATGGTTCGGTGTACGAAACAATGACAAAACTTCTTTGGGTGATTGGTATCCGAATCTTGAAAAATTACCTGACGGCATTAAAGGCATTGCGGAAAAAATCAATGCTGAAGGGATGATGTTTGGGTTATGGTTTGAGCCTGAGATGGTGTCTCCGGACAGTGATTTGTATCGTGCACATCCGGATTGGTGTATTCATGTGCCCGAACGAGGAAGAAGTACTGCGAGAAATCAATTGATTCTGGATTTTTCCAGAAAAGATGTTAGGGATTATATTATTGATGTGATGAGTAAGATTATGTCCGAAGCGCCCATTGATTATATTAAGTGGGATATGAATCGGAATATGTCGGAGATTGGTTCGGCAGGTCTGCCGCCTCAGCGTCAAGCGGAAACTGCGCATCGGTATATGCTGGGTGTTTATCAGGTGCTGGAAACGATTAAAACCAGATTTCCTCATATTTTACTGGAGGGTTGTGCATCCGGCGGAGGGCGTTTTGACGCAGGAATGATGTATTATTTTAATCAGTACTGGGCAAGTGATAACTCCGATGCGGGAGAGAGATTGTATATTCAGCATGGTACCGGCTACCAGATGCCTGCCGTGTTTGTAGGCGCACATGTTTCTGCAGTTCCCAATCATCAAGTTGCTCGTATGACATCGCTGGAAGCCAGAGGCTTGGTTGCTATGAGCGGTCAGCTTGGTTATGAACTCGATATCACCCAAATGAGTGATGAGGAATTGGAGGAAATAAAGAACCAGATTCAACAGTACAAAGAAATCCGAAAAATAACACATGAGGGTGATTTG
>JAZRCD010000392.1:0-4185 GCA_045635425.1 Ructibacterium sp.
AATTATCCATAAAGTGACTATGGGAGAGACGCTTTTTTCCATTGCCGGACAATACGACACCACCATCTATCAACTGCTTCGGAACAACTACTATCTAAAAGGCTCTCCCTCCCTCTCCTTAGGTGACGAAATTGTGATTCGGTATGAGAACCAAGGAGAGAAAGGTACTTTTATCACCAACAGCTACGCCTATCCCTACATAGAGGATTCATTGCTTCGGGAGCAGATGCCCTATCTCTCCTATTTCACCCCCTTTACCTACGGATTAAGCGTGACCGGAAACCTTCTCCCCTTAGAGGATGCCCAACTTCTTCAAATCACAAACGAATATCCAACCCGTCCCCTTCTTCACCTTTCCACCTTGACCGAGCAGGGGAATTTCAGCAACGAACGAGCCAGCATCATCTTTAACAATCCGGCTCAGCAGGAACAGTTAATCAATGAAATTCTTGCAACTGTTCAGGAAAAGGGATTTGCCGGAGTGGATGTGGACTTTGAGTTCATCTATCCGGAGGAGCGGTATGACTATATTACCTTTTTGCAAAACCTTCGGCTTCGATTGAATCCGTTGGGTTATCCTCTTCTCTCTGCCCTTGCTCCCAAAACCAGTGATACTCAGCGGGGTGTTCTCTACGAGGGGCACGACTATGCCGGCATCGGCGCCGCTACCAATGCCGTGCTTTTGATGACCTACGAATGGGGCTATACCTTCGGTCCGCCCTTGGCTGTGGCTCCCATTCAAAATGTTCGAAAGGTGGTAGACTATGCCCTGACCCGAATTTCACGAGAGAAAATATTACTGGGCATCCCCACCTACGGCTATGACTGGACACTTCCTTACCAGGCGGGGAACCCCGGCGCTCCCTCCCTCTCTCCCGTGGAGGCAGTGGATTTGGCACGTCGGTTCGGTGCCGAGATTCAGTTCGACGAGGATGCCAAATCACCCTGGTTCCGTTACACCGATGACCAGGGAAGCCTCCACGAAGTATGGTTCGAGGATGCCCGGAGTATTCAGGCAAAACTTTCCTTGGCAAGAGAGTATGATTTACGAGGCATCGGATATTGGAATTCCATGCGGGAATTCCCCCAAAACTGGGTGGTACTGAACAACGAATACACCATCAAAGAGAATCCGCAGATAATTTAATATTCCTTTGATGCAATTGTTTGACAACCGCAATATTTTGTGGTAAAATATTGTAGGATAGGCATTTTCTTGTGGAATTGCCTTTTACAAACGAAAGTCTTTCCGACCATATGTCGGGTTTCGGAGGTTGAAAAAATGGCGACAAAAACCTATGATAATTCCAGTATTTCCTCACTGAAAGGTGCCGATCGGGTACGGAAACGTCCTGCGGTTATTTTCGGTTCCGATGGTATCGAGGGATGTCAACACTCTATGTTCGAGATTCTCTCCAACTCCATCGATGAGGCAAGAGAAGGTTACGGTAACCTGATTAACGTAACTCGTTATCTGGATCTTTCCATCGAGATTGAGGACTACGGCAGAGGCATCCCCGTGGAATACAACCAACGGGAGAAAAAGTTCAACTGGGAACTGGTCTTTTGCGAACTCTATGCCGGCGGTAAGTACAAGAACAATGCCGGTGGTGACTACGAGTATTCTTTGGGCCTTAACGGCCTTGGCGCCTGCGCTACCCAATATAGTTCCGAATACATGGATGTAGAGATTCTTCGGGATAACCATAAATTCAACCTGCACTTTGAAAAGGGCGAAAACAAAGGGGGACTTACCAAAACTCCCTTCCGCCATCGTCATACGGGAAGTAAAATCCGTTGGAAGCCCGACCTGAAAGTTTTTACCGATATTAACATTTCGTTGGAATTCTATCAGGATATTTTAAAGCGGCAGGCGGTGGTAAACTCAGGATTGAAGTTTGTTCTGAAAAATGAAACCTCTCCCGGTGTCTTTGAGACCTTTGAATACTACTACGAAAACGGTATTGTGGACTACGTAAAGGAAATCAGCGAGGAAAAGGAACTGACTTCCGTCTACTCTGTTGCCGCTGAACGAACCGGCCGAGACAGAGAGGATATGGCAGATTATAAAGTAAAAATGCAGTTCGCATTCTGCTTTAACAATGCCAAGAACGCTTTGGAATACTACCATAACTCCAGTTACTTAGAGCATGGCGGTTCTCCTGATAAAGCGGTTCGGAACGCCTTTGTTCACGCCATTGACCAATACCTGAAACAAAATAACAAGTACACCAAAACCGAAAGCAAGATTCAGTTTTCGGATATTGAAGACAGTTTGATTCTGGTGAGCAACTCCTTCTCTACCGCCACCAGTTACGCCAACCAGACCAAAAAGGCAATTACCAACAAGTTTATTCAGGATGCTATGACCGAGTTCCTGCGTGAACAACTGAACATCTACTTTGTAGAAAACAAGATGGACGCCGAAAAAATCTGTGAACAGGTTCTGGTAAATAAGCGGAGTCGGGAAACCGCAGAGAAAACCCGTATTAACATCAAGAAAAAACTGGGCGGAACCATTGACGTTGCCAATCGTGTGAAAAAGTTTGTGGACTGCCGAAGCAAAGATATCTCCCGTCGGGAAGTCTATATCGTAGAGGGTGACTCTGCATTGGGCGCTTGTAAACTGGGACGAGACAGTGAGTTCCAGGCAATCATCCCCATCCGCGGTAAAATCCTCAACTGCTTGAAGGCAGAGTATGACAAGATTTTCAAGAGTGAAGTCATTGTGGACCTTTTGAAGGTTCTGGGCTGCGGTGTTGAAATCAGCAGTAAGCATAACAAGGAACTGAACTCCTTCGAACTGGACAATCTCCGTTGGAACAAGGTTATCATCTGTACCGATGCGGACGTGGACGGATATCAGATCCGAACCCTGATCCTGACCATGCTTTATCGTTTAACACCCACCTTGATTGACAAAGGATATGTCTATATTGCAGAATCTCCCCTTTATGAGATTACCTGCAAGGATAAATCTTATTTCGCCTTTAACGAGGCAGAAAAGACCGAGATCATGGAAAAGTTAGATGGACAAAAGTACACCATCCAACGAAGCAAAGGTCTTGGTGAGAACCAGCCGGAAATGATGTGGGAAACCACCATGAATCCCGAAACACGTCGTTTGATTAAAGTTATGCCGGACGATGTAATCAGAACCCAGGAGATGTTCGATCTTCTTTTGGGAGACAACCTTGCCGGCAGAAAAGAACACATTGCAAACTTCGGTCACGAGTTTATTGACTTGACCGACGTGATGTAAAGATAAGGAGAGATACGCATGAAACAACCAATCATTGCAGAGCAACAGATTACCGAAACTCTGGAAAAAAACTATATGCCCTATGCCATGAGCGTTATCATCTCCCGTGCCATCCCCGAGATTGACGGATTTAAGCCCTCTCACCGAAAGCTTCTTTATACCATGTATAAAATGGGACTTCTGTCGGGTGGCAGAACCAAGTCCGCCAATGTAGTGGGACAGACCATGCGCCTAAACCCCCACGGTGATCAGGCCATCTACGAAACCATGGTTCGTCTTACCGAAGGAAACGGCGCCTTGCTTCTTCCTTTGGTAGATTCCAAGGGAAACTTTGGTCGGCAGTATTCTCGTGACATGGCATACGCCGCATCCCGTTACACCGAGGTAAAACTCTCTAAGGTTTGTAGCGAAATCTTTCGGGATATGGACAAAGACACCATTGACTTTGTAGACAACTACGACGGAACCATGTTAGAACCCGTCCTGCTTCCCACCACCTTCCCCAACATTTTGGCAAACCCCAATCAGGGTATTGCCGTTGGTATGGCATCCAACATCTGTAGTTTTAACTTAAAAGAACTTTGCGAGGCCACCTGCCTTGTAATGAAAGACCCTGAGGCAGATCTTTCCGAGGTAATGCCCGCTCCTGATTTTCCCTTTGGCGGAGCATTGTTATATAATAAAGAAGAAATGCAGGAAATCTACCGTACCGGACGGGGAAGCATCCGTCTGCGTGCTCGGTATGAATACGATAAAAAACAAAACTGTATCGACGTAAAGGAAATCCCTTATACCACCACGGTGGAAGCCATTGTAGAAAAGATTGTGGATTTGGTAAAGGCAGGAAAACTGAAGGAGATTTCCGATATCCGCGACGAAACCGATAAGTTGGGTCTGAAACTGACCATTGACCTAAAGCGTGG
>JAZRCD010000393.1:0-2899 GCA_045635425.1 Ructibacterium sp.
GTTTTTGGGAATTTTCTAAAAAAATTTTCATGTTAGCGAACACCTGTCACGATTCTGTCAAGACCCGACAAATCCTGCAAAAGTTCGATGTTTCGATACCCTGCATCCTTCATCAATGCAGGTACCGATTCACCTTGATCATACCCGATTTCAAAGGCAAGAAGTCCTCCTTCATAAAGAGGTGCATCATGGATAATCTTCCGATAAAAGTCCAATCCGTCTTCGCCTCCGTCCAAGGCGGAACGAGGTTCATAATCTCGTACATCTATCATTAATTCTTCCACATGTTTGCTGGGAATATACGGCGGATTGGAAACAATCACTTGAGGGCGTGGCGCGGACTTCGGCATTCCCTTCAAAATATCATGGTGAACAAATTGAACACGGTCTTGGAGGGCGTAGCGTTTTGCTGTTTTTTCTGCGGTCTCAAGCGCTTGCTTTGAGATGTCCAGTTCCACTACCTGCAGAGACTTGCGGTAAAAAGCAAGGGAGATGCCGATACAGCCACTTCCGCATCCAATGTCCCATAAGGTAACGGGTTCTTGATATCGGTCTAATTCGTTCAAGACTTTTTCTACCAAAAGTTCTGTCTCGGGACGGGGAATCAAGGTGGCAGGATTCACATAAAAATCCAAGTCCATAAAGGGGCAATGTCCCAAGAGATAGTGGATGGGTTCTCCATGGATTCGTCTTTGTGCCAGTTCCAGCAATGTCGTTTTCTGTTCTTTGGACAGAGAAATATCTTGGGTCAAAAGTTGCGTCTTGGTAAGTTGAAGCACGTGCATAAGAAGAAGCCCCGCATCTGCCTCGGGGCTTTCTATCTGATGTTCCAAGAACAATTGTTTCAGTTCATGACGAAATTCTTGTAAGGTCTTCAAACCAAATCACCACAAATCTTCGTTCTTATTTTCGGGAATAACCGCCTTCATGGATGCAATGGCTACTTCGATCATATTATCTTCCGGCTCGCTGGTGGTGATTTTTTGGAACCACATACCGGGTTTTGAAATCAAACGGGTAAACCAATTGTCGTGGCGACCTGCAAACTTAATGATTTCATAGGAAATCCCGGCTACCACGGGAAGAAGTGCCAATCTGAGAAGCAGGCGGTAAACAAAGAACATATCGGGAATCAAGAAGAATACCAACATGCTGACAACCATTACGATGATCAGGAAACTGGTTCCGCATCGAGGATGTAAGCAGGTGTGTTTTTTCACGTTTTCCACCGTCAGTTCTTCTCCGTGTTCATAACAATGAATGGTTTTGTGTTCCGCGCCGTGATACATGAATACGCGACGGATTTCCTTCATGCGAGCCACCAAGGAAAGATAAATGATAAAGATGGTGATTCGAATCAGGCCTTCCACAACCGTTACCAGAGCATGGCTGTGAATAACCGAGCGAAGAGCATCACCGATAATACCGGGCAGAAGAATGAAGAGTCCAACACTCAAAAGCAGGGAAAAAACTACGGAACAGTATATCACAACTTCCATAGCCTTCTCAGAATCCAGTTTCTTTTCAAGCCAAGCTTCAAACTTGGTGGGTTCCTGATCAACCGGGATGCCATCCTCGTCAACATCAAAGAATTTTGCAGAGAACATCAATGCTTTCACACCAACAATCATGGAGTCAAAGAAATTGACACAACCACGGATGATGGGGAGTTTCACAAACTTGCCTGTTCGAACCTTACCAAGTTCTTTCTCATCAACGATGATTTCGCCATCAGGTTTTCGAACGGCAGTTGCGATGGTTTTGGGACCACGCATCATAACACCTTCAATGACAGCCTGACCGCCAATGGAGGTGCAATGGAGCGCCTTCTTTTCTTTTATATTCTTCGGCATAAGCCGTACACCTACCTTTCATACTCTTTCAGTATAGCACACTTTGAGCAGAAATTCAAGACCGAAATGGTGGAAAGGGTGTTCTAAGGAGACAAGATTCCTCATAGACTAAAAAGAGCAAAAGAATTGGGCGACGGAGGATGAAAATGAGGAAATACAAAGCGATGGTTATTGACGGACGAAAATGGATGAGGCGTGCTGTTTTGTTTTTGGTGCTTGGACTGGGTGCACTTCTTTTGATTGGAAACATAACAAAGGGTTCGGGACAAGGTGTGGAGATTCGAAATCCTGAGAAAATCATAGGCGAGACCGTTCCTGCGTTGAGTAAAGCGAAAATCAATATTGGGGAGATATTGACGGAAAAATGCAAAAAGTGTTTGGCATTTTTTCTGCAGTTTGATTTGTGGGAGCCATCCACCGTGCTGGCAACAGAGATTCCCGTGGCAGGGGCAGTAAAGCAAGATGGAATTATGGGTCGTATCCCTATGGAGGAAAAGGTACAAGAACAAAAGAGGGAAGTGGAAGTGGAAGAAAGGAGAATTCCGGAGGTAGTCGATATTCCCGAAGAACGACAGGCGCCCATCAAGGATGTGGATGCAAGACAAAAAATCAAAGGGAACAGCCCTGTGTCCCTGAGCAACGAGACTTCTTATCAGGTGGATGCAAAAGGGTTGTTGGAAACGCCTGTGTCTATTCAAATGGACGGGGAAGGTCCTAAGGTATTGGTGATTCATACCCATGCCACCGAAACTTATGCGCCGGAGGGTGCTACGGTTTATGATACAGAAGGAAATGACCGAACAGAGGATACGGAAAGAAACGTGGTTCGAATCGGGAAGGAACTTACGCGGATATTAGAGGAGAAAGGAATCGAGACCATTCACGACACAACGCTCCACGACACCCCTTCGTTTAATGGCTCCTATGCCAGTTCCTTGAAGGCAATGGAATCCTATCTGGAAAAGTATCCGTCCATTCAGGTTATTCTGGATATTCATCGGGATTCTATTGTTTATGAAGATGGGACAAAGGCCAAGGTGGTGACA
>JAZRCD010000394.1:0-6182 GCA_045635425.1 Ructibacterium sp.
GTTTGTAAAAGTCACAAGTGACCATGTGGCATTTGTGGAATTTGGAACGGGCGTGGTGGGACAATCTGCTACCCATCCAAATGCAGAATATTTGGCAAAGGCTGCGTGGGGCTATGCAACCGGACCCAAAATATTTACCACCAAGGATGGAAGAGTGGGATGGATTTACCCAACAGATGATGGCGGATATAGATTCACAGAAGGTATGGCAAGCCGACCGTTCATGTATGAAACGGCACTAGAGCTTCAGCGTGAATTTCCAAGAATTGCAAGGGAGGTGTTTGGGAAATGATTGATAAAGAGACTGTGATATTTGCGACGGTCGCCACGGCGCTGCACGCAAAGTTTAAAGACATTTATGTAATCGGGACCGAGATGACCTCTTCCCCACCGAAATTCCCTGCCGTATCCTTCATGCAATCAAACAATGCTATAAGGGAAGAATATTCCACATTTGAGACGCAAGAGAATGTGGTGAGAGAAGATTATAAGGCCGAGGTTTTCAGTAACCTTGAGGAAGGCAAAGAGGCGCAAACAAAGGAAATCTCAAGTTTTATTTCCGATATTATGTGCAGCTTTGGCTATATCAGAACATTCTGTGAGCCCATTGCAAATGGTGATCCTACCATTCATCGTAGGGTTTCACGATACACAAAAAATAATGTGATCTAGGAGGAAAAAGAATATGGGTATTGCATTATCTACAGCCGGCGTAACCGTTGGATATGCGGTAGAATCCGCCGCCGGCACAAGACCAACTACGGGATATAAGGTTATCCCGGATATCAAAGAGGTGCCGGAGATGAATCCGGAGCCTGAAACTCTGGAATCCACCACGTTGGCGGAAACCGAGTACAAGACCTACATTGAAGGGCTTAAGGATCTTGGCGGCGCACTTTCGTTCCTTGCAAACTTTACCACAGAGTTGGAGACTGCTTGGGATGAACTTGTGGAAGCATACAAAACTGCAAAGACCGCAAAAAAGTCTGTTTGGTTTGAGGTGAAGCATCCGGGGCTTGAAAAATCTGTGTTTTTCTCAGGGCAACCGTCCGCTATGGGATTGCCTGCTATGAGCGTAAATGCCATTTTGGAAACCAATTTGTACATTACGCCAACCAACGCTCCCGCTTGGGAAACCAAAACCGTAGCCGGTGAATAATTAAAAGGAGGACATATCGATGGCAAAACAACTCAGTTTTGAACACAATGGCAAAGAATATACTCTTGAATTTACAAGAGAGACTGTAAAGCAGATGGAAAGAGAGGGGTTTGTGGCAAATGATATTGTTACAAAACCTATGCTTACCCTTCCCCGCTTATTTGCGGGAGCCTTTAAGGCAAACCATAGATTCGACGTAAAGCAGAAGGAAATTGACCAACTCTTTGGTCAGTTTAAAAATAAGGGCGCACTGATTGAAAAGTTGGCTGAAATGTATGCAGAGCCTATGGAAGCCCTTATGGATGATACTGACGAGGGAAACGCGATTGCGTGGGATGCGAACTTCTAGAGAAGGCAAATCCCACGCAAAAAACCAATACGGAAATATTTGAGGAATGTTTCCCCTTTTATCTTGCCATCGGTATGTCCTATGCGGAGTATTGGACAGGTGATGTGACGCTTGTCCGATACTACCGCAAGGCTTATGAGATACGGCAAGAGGAAATCAATAATAATGCATGGTTGCAAGGTTTGTATATTTACGATGCCATATCTACGGCACTACACAACAGTATGCGGGGGCTGAGCAAATCAAAGCCACCGATACAGGAATATGCAAACAAGCCCTATAACTTTAAAAACAAAGAAAAATCCGATGCAGAGAAGGCCAAAGAGGTTGAAATTGAACAACAGAAAGCCGCTGCATGGATGGCAAATTTCGTAAGAATGAATCAGAGCCAGAGCCATAGCGCCAGAGCCAAATAACAAAGGGGGTCTGTCTATGGCTCTTACTATTGACCAACTTGAAATAGAAATTGTTGCAAGCGCCGGTAAAGCCTCTACGGGCCTAGATCGACTTGCTGCATCGCTTGATAATCTCGGCAAGAAAATCACCTTCACGACAAAACTCACAACCTTTGCCAAAAGCGTAGAGAAGGTTGCGACCGCCGTCAACGGTCTGAATACCTCTCGCATTAGCGCCCTTGCCGAGTCTTTGAGTGCTATTGCAAATGTGGGAAAAATCAACCTTACCTCTACGATAAATCAGCTGAAGAAAATTCCGGATGTCGCCAAAGAATTTGCAACGGTGGACATGTCGTCATTTACAAATAAACTCAGGGATATGGCAAATGCGCTGGTGCCTCTGAATACGCAACTCAATTCCGCAAAAACAGGACTGAGCAAAATGCCGCAGGAGATTAATCGTGTTGTGGCGGCAGGCAACAAATATAACCAAAGCACCAATACCGCCGGCAAATCAACACAAAAACTCTCTGATCGCTTGGCGGCCAATATATCCAAATGGCGTACCCTTACCAGTGCATTTATGGCGGTAGCAAGGAGGATGGCCGATTGGTTCAACGAAAGCAATAATTATATTGAAACCTTGAACCTATTTAACGTAACCATGGGCGACGGTGCCGATGCTGCATACAAATATGCCGAAAGCGTACAGGCGCTTGTAGGTATAGACATCGCCGAATGGATGAGCTTTCAAGGAACATTTAAGCAACTGACCAGCGGATTTGGCGTTGCTACCGAGAAAGCCAATATCATGTCGCAAAACCTTACTCAACTTTCCTATGACCTTTCCTCCTTCTTCAATACAAGTGTTGAAGCGGCCTTTGACAAATTGTCCTCTGCCATGGCGGGACAGGTAAAGGGCCTGCGTGAGTTTGGTATTGATACGACCGTTGCATCTCTACAAGAATATGCCCTTGCAAAAGGAATTGACAAAAGCGTCAGATCCATGACACAGGCAGAAAAATCCTTGCTGAGATACAACTATATCATGGAGAAATCCACGATCATTCAGGGGGATATGGCAAGAACCCTTGTCACTCCTGCCAATGCTTTGAGAATCCTCACAGCGCAACTTACTCAAATGAAAAGAGCGCTGGGTAATATCATAAGCGTCTTGGCCGCAAAATTCATTCCGTATGTACAGGCAATGGTGCAAATCATCACGGATGCCGCCAATGCGATTGCCGCATTCTTTAACTTCAAATTGCCGAAGATTGACTATTCGGGATTGGATGTTGGCGGCGGTATTGCGGAAGAATTTGAAGATGCCGCAGAGGGCGCCGATGGGGTTGCAGGGTCACTCAAGGAAATCAAAAAGCAACTTATGGGCTTTGATGAGCTCAACATCATCAGCAGTCCCGACACCGATAGCGGCGGTGCAGGTGGTTCTGTCGGTGGTGGTGGCGGTGGCGGAGATCTGAACATGGACCCGCTGACCTATAACTTCCTTGAAAATCTTGATACCAGCAAATTGGAAGAAACCAAAGAGAAACTTAAAGAGATTTTAAAGTGGGTTGGCGTCATTGGTGCCGGCTTTGCAGGGTGGAAAATCTCTGCTTCCATTTTAGGTCTTAGCTCGGCCCTTAGTGGTTTTGGAGCGGCGGTCCTTGCCGGTGATAAGGGTGGCATGGCAACAGCAGGAGCAGCCCTTGCCACAAAACTCAAGAAAGCATTTGGCGTTGCCTTGATGGCGGCGGGTGCTTCCCTTGATATAAGCGTTGCCATTGAAAGCTGGGCCGACGGTGTCAGCTGGGATGGTCTGGTTGACCAATTAAAGGCCGCAGGACTTCTGCACCTTGGTGGCTTCCTTGTAGGAGGGGCAACCGGAATGGGTATTGGCGCCATCCTAGATGGTGTACTTACAGTCATTCCGTCTATCAAGAGTGCTGTGGTCGATGGGAATGAAGCGTGGAGCAATACCCTATCCATCGTAAAGGGTATTTCCACCATTGCGGGTGGTTTGGCGGTTATCACGGGAAGTTGGATTCCGCTAGCCATTGGTGGCGTCATCGCAACCATTGCGGTGGTGCTCATTTATCTGGATGATATTTGGGCATTTATTAAAACCTTACCGCAGAAAATCAAGGACTTTTTCAGTCCACTTTCCGATTGGATCAACACAAACGTCATTCAGCCGATTGTCAGTTTTTTTGCTCCAATCATAGATGCAATCGTTGAGGTGGCGGTCTATGCAAAACAAAAATACACCGAAATCAAAAACGGCGTTGTTACTGCATTTACAGCTATTTTCGATAAGGTGAGAGAAATCTATTTGAAAATCAAAGAAATTTTCGTAGCCTTGGCAGGAGCATTTAAAACCTATGTGTGGACTCCGATTGTCAATGCAGTTTCCGCTTTTTATAACACGTATATTGCTCCCATCGTAAATGCAATTTCCGTTGGATTCAGCTACGTGTGGGGAAAATTTAAAGAACACGTTTGGGATAAAATAATGGCATTTTTCGCTGACCTGAAAAATAATCTCCTTTGGGTGAGAGATCAGGCGGCTGCCATCTTCAAAGGAGTCGGAACATTCATCGTAGATTTCATCTCCGGATTGCTGAAATCAGTAATCAATGGAGTATTGAACAAAATCGAAAGCAATATCAACCGGTTCATCCGCTTGCTGAACGGCGCAATTGGAATCATCAACAAGATCCCGGGGGTAAATATCAGTGCCGTAAGTGAATTGTACATCCCCCGTCTTGCAGAGGGTGGTATCGTGGATGCCGGTCAAATGTTCATTGCCCGTGAAGCGGGTCCTGAACTTGTAGGTAACATCGGAAGAAAAACCGCCGTTGCCAACAATGATCAAATCATCAGCGGTATTGAAGGCGGTGTCTATCGTGCTATGATGGCGGCCAATGCGGGTGCAGGTGGCAAAGCCGTCACCGTCAATGCAACCTTTGAAATTGATGGCGAGGTTGTGGGCAGGAAGGTCATCAAGTATCACAATGGCGTGGTAATGCAAACAGGCGCCAGCCCGCTGCTTGTGTAAGGAGGTGCCAAAATGGCAATTTTACAAATTAACGGACTTGATATTGCCGATCCAAACACACTCCAATGGGATCTATATGATCTTGATTCCGAGGATGGAGCAGGAAGAAACCAACAGGGGGAAATGTTTCGTGACCGTGTTGCGGTTAAGCGAAAACTTAACTGCACATGGCCCCCGATGGAGCCGCTGGAAATGTCGGTATTGCTCAAATCCATGGATGATGAATTTTTCACAATGCGTTATCCCGATGCTCACGACGGCATGTATCGAGAGGGCACATTTTATGTTGGAGATCGTTCCACTCCCATGTACGTTTGGAACAATGAAAAGCAAAAATTCCTTTGGGAAGGTTTGTCGGCAAATTTTATTGAAAGGTAGGTGAACAGAATGTATTCGGTAAGTCAACAATATGCAGAAAAAATAGAGTCTGACAACAGAACCTTTGCCGTGAGAATTACATTCGGTTCATCCACAGTCTTAACAGGCGCAACCATACAGAACATTGCTTTGGATGAAATCGTAAATTCAACCGATGCCTTGACGATGGGGAGCGCCTGTTCTCATAAGGTGACGGTAAATCTCATTAACCCACCCACAGATATTGATTATAACGACGCCGCCTTTTCGGTGGATGTGGGTCTGATGATAGAAGAAAGACCCCTAACGTATGAATGGATTCCAATGGGCAAGTTTTATGCCTGTGAGGCAGAGACCACCAATGATTTTCAAAACCTGAAACTTACGGCCTACGATGGTTTTTGCAAAATGAGCGGCAAATATCATGCGACGGTAAATGAGCAAACAACGCTGCAAGCCGTCTATGATGATCTGAAAACTCAGCTCTTTGCACAATGTGGTGTCACTCTCAAGGCGGCAACGCTTCCGTCATATTCACTCACCTTTCCGTATTTGGATATCACTTTCCAACAGGCGATTGGATATGTGGCAGGATGCCTTGGTGGGTTTGCAAGGTTTGACCGTCTTGGACAGCTTGAACTTGTATGGTATGAAGATACCACCTATGAAATCCCGCGCAGGATGCAATATATGGGTGGATTTAAGCGCACCACAGATAAAATCCTGACCATCACATCTGTTTCTACCGGGACGCAGGAAAACACCATTGTGAAGGGCGTAGGGGTCAACGGCACCAATATCAACTTTGAAAATCCATATATCACCGAGACAATGGCAACTGCGATATATAACAAAGTCAATCAA
>JAZRCD010000395.1:0-1921 GCA_045635425.1 Ructibacterium sp.
CCACCGCCGACAGCGCCTCCACCGACGTTTCCTGCGCTTGCCCCAGCTTGTTTTTGTGCCACAACAGCACCGCGGAAGCCTGCCAGAACTTCGTCCAGACTTGTATAGTCAGAACCCATCCGCAAGAAGAGTTGCTTTTCGTTTTGGATGCCTGCAATGTCTGCAATACTGATGCCCAAAACTTCTCCGTAGGTATGCAAAAGGAGATTCTGAACATCTGCCCATCTGCTCTCCTTTGCGGCTTCATTAACACGTTTACAAAGTTCCCGCTCCTGCACTTCGTCGTTGGTTGCAACGTCAATCACTTCACGGAAACTATAGAGACTGTCAAAGGTAACCACATTCCCCTTTTCCTCCAGATAACGTGCATAAACGTCTGCTGCAAAATCGGATTCTGCATTCCATTTCTTTGCGGTTTCACTTCCGTAGTTGTTCAAAAATGCGCCCATGCTTGCCGTATCATGAATGGCGTTATAAGGAATATCTCCGCAGAAGAGTTCCACCTGTGTTTCAGATGCCACCGCATTACCATACTGAACTCTTACCGTATAGGTTCCGCTGGCGCAATCAGGATTTACTGCAATGGTAGTATCCACCAATCCGGTTGTTGTGGCAACAGTCTGTCCTGCACCGCAAAGAACTCCCTCTGCATCAGTTACGCTGATGGTAACCCGACCACTTCTCACACCGATGTTACCCGTAACACGAATATCATTGTAGTTGGCTTCTGCATTCACACCAATTCCTGCCCCTGCTTCGGGAGCACCGGATGCACGATTCTCAAGGCCTGCTCCTGCCATATCTCCCAAGGGAATTCCCGTTTCAATGGTATCCCAAAGCATAACAACAGCCTTGTCCTCATTCTCATCCACATCGGTTGTGCTGAAGGTGTTGGAGAGATTTGCCCCTACTCCGCTTGCCACTTCATAATTCTTTGCTTTGACAAACTTGGTATATCCGTACTCCTTATCGTAAACCGCAGCAATCAAGGTCGCTCGTCTGTCATACGGAGTATCCAATGTGCCGGAGAAGAATTCACCATTCGTCTTAACAACACCTGATTCCAGTTCAGGCTCCTCAATTACCAGATAATCTCCGGCATAAATCTTAAGGTCATCAAACTGTGCACTTCCGCCTGCATGGATTTCCAGGTTGTCTCTGCCACTGGAACCGGGAATAAATCCCGTATGGGTTTTTACCCATCCATCCTCGCCTACCTTATGCCAGTAAACATCTACCTTGTCATTATCCGTCCACGCAAAGAGCAGTTCTGCCCACTGATTGGTTCCGGTTGGTGTATCATCCCCCGCCGCATAACCTGTGGTTCTGTTATACAGAACTACCTTGGCAGAAGATGCATCAATAGCGATTTTTGCCCCATTGTTCTGCATATCAACAGAGACAACGGAATCGCTGGTAGGCAACATATACTTATAACGGATAAACCATTGTCCTTTGGGGTTAATGGTTCCCATATCCACAACCAAACGGCTCAAATTGGGATAGGACGGATTCGGTTCTGCATCGGGATCTCTTTGGAAAACCCCGTCCTCAATCTTACCGGTAATGATATCGTAATTGCCTCGGTCTTCCGAGAAATCCTCGTCCAGATACACCGTGTTGGTCATAGATGCAATCACAGAGGTATCCTTCAGCACCGCACGTTCACTCTTGTATTGTTTCACGGTGGACACATACGCCTTTGCCGTGGTGGTGTTATCCAACAGAACACCATAAAAACCTGCGTTACGGAATCCGTTGGAGGTTACCCGTACGGTCCACTTGGTTTCGTCGTCTTGTTTGGTGTAGATGGTAAAATTACTTCCGTTTTGCGTTACCAGATAATTCACCCAATCGGTACCGGGGACAAAGCCCTCCGCTACCTTCTGGTCAGAACCCCACGCCACAAGTTTCTCAGGAT
>JAZRCD010000396.1:0-4472 GCA_045635425.1 Ructibacterium sp.
TTTTAATGAAGGTGGACTTACCTGTCCTGACCGGACCAACGACACCAATGTAGATGTCGCCTTGTGTTCTTGTGGCAATATCCCGATAAATGTTAGTATAGTTATCCATAAACATCCTCCTTGATATGGAATATCATTTTGCTATATGTATATGGTGTGCTTGTTTCGGTTATGCCATATCTGAAACAAAAAAATACGGTACCGTCTTTCGACGATACCGTATTTTGGTTTCATATCAATGCAAAACATACTGTCTTGCGGTCACCGAAAAGTGTGTATGACTATACAGCACGATTAACCTTACCTGATCTCAAGCATCTGGTGCAAACATACACCTTTTTAGGAGTGCCGTCCACAATTGCCTTAACCCGTCTGATGTTGGGTTTCCAAGCCTTGTTTGCACGACGGTGAGAGTGGGAAACCTTGATACCGAAAGTTACGCCTTTTCCGCAAACTTCACACTTTGCCATATAGATACACCTCCTTAACAGCAATAAACTAATCTCAACTCAAGGTATTATAACAGAAACCGAACCAGAATGCAAGCATTTTTTTTAAAAAATTAAAAATTTTTGAAAATTACCTTGAAAAAACCTGAAATATCCTTGCAAATCACTTTTCTTCATAGTATAATATAGAAGGGAAAATAGGAATGAAAGCGGATTTTGATACAAAAATAGATAAAGAGGTGTATACCATGGAAAAGTTCACTGTTACATTGGAAAGAGTAGTAGAAGAAATGAAACTTGAGAAGGTTTACTATCCTGATCGAGAAATTTTAGTAGAGACGACAGATGTGAATCGACCCGGTTTGCAGATTGGTGGATTTTTTGATTATTTTGATCCTAAGAGAATTCAGGTTTTCGGTAAGGTAGAAACCACATACCTTTCTAAATTTTCTGTGGAGGAACAATATAAGCGCTTGGAGAAGCTGTTTGAAAAGGAGATTACTGCAGTTGTTCTGACTCGGAACGGGGAAGCCACCCCCGAAATGTTGGAATTGGCGAAAAAGTATGATACGCCCATTCTTCGATCACAACATGCGACATCTTATTTCACCAGTGCGCTGAACGCCTTTTTGAATGTGGAACTTGCTCCGAGAATTACCAGACACGGTGTTCTGGTTGAGGTATACGGCCAAGGTCTTTTGATTATGGGCGACAGCGGAGTCGGCAAGAGCGAGGCGGCAGTGGAGTTGATTAAACGTGGCCATCGGCTGGTTGCAGATGATGCGGTAGAAATCAAGCGTGTGTCTGCAAAGTCATTGGTAGGTTTTGCGCCGGATATTATTCGTCACTTTATCGAAATCCGAGGCATTGGAATCGTTGATGTTAAGAATATCTTTGGTATGGGTGCGGTAAAGGATTCGGAAAAAATTGATCTGATTATCCATCTGGAGGCGTGGGAACAAGGAAAGCAATACGATCGCCTTGGCTTGGTGGATGAATATACCAATATCTTGGGTTTGGATATTCCGTCCTTGACCATTCCCGTGCGTCCGGGCAGAAATCTGGCGGTTATCTTTGAGGTTGCGGCTATGAATAATCGACAGAAGCAACATGGTTATAATGCGGCAGAGGAACTGAACCGCAGAATCACCGAGCACATGAGTGAGACTCTTGGAGAAGAATAGAATGTGAGGTAAATGCAGAAGGAGCTTCTGTATGTTTTGAATGAATTTCAGAAAAGAAGAGAGGAAGAATCATGCAGGAAAATATATTGCATTTGGTTAATGAAATATTAGACGAGACTATGGTATTCCCCATGGAACCCATGAGCAAGCACACCACCTTTCGTATCGGCGGACCGGCTGATTTGTTGCTGACACCGGAATCGATTGAGCAAGTACAACGTTTGTGTCAATTGTTCCGCAGTGAGAATATTCCCTATCTGGTGCTTGGTAATGGCTCTAACGTGTTGGTGGGAGACCAAGGAATTCGTGGTGTTGTTATTCAGTTGGGAAATCGTTTCGCGCAATGCCGGGTTGATGGTAATGTAATCACGGCTCAGGCCGGTATCAAATTATCTCGTCTGGCAGGTGTTGCACTGGAGCATCAGCTTGCAGGAATTGAGTTTGCGGCAGGAATCCCCGGAACCTTTGGGGGAGCGTTGTTTATGAATGCCGGTGCTTACGGTGGGGAAATGTCACGGGTTGTAAAGTCTGTTTCCTATCTGGATACAGAAGGTAATGTGAAAGAGGTGTCTGTGGAAGATTGTGCCTTTGGTTATCGCACCAGTATCTTCACCAAGAATCAGGATTTTATTGTTCTTGGCGGAACGGTAGAATTAACCAAAGGAGAAACCGCAGAAATTCGCGCCAAAATGGATGATTTTTCAGAACGCCGTGTATCCAAACAGCCGTTGCATTTGCCCAGCGCAGGAAGTACATTTAAGCGCCCGGAGGGGCATTTTGCAGGAAAGTTGATTCAGGATGCAGGTCTTATGGGATTTCGTGTGGGCGGAGCATCTGTTTCTGAGAAGCATGCCGGCTTTGTTGTAAATGACCAAGGGGCAACAGCCAAGGATGTAAGAGATCTAATGGAAGCGGTACAAAAAAAGGTGATGGATGCTTATGGTGTTATGTTAGAGCCGGAAGTTCGTTTCCTTGGCGAGTTTTAGAAGAGACAGACAAGAGGACATACTTATGAAAGTTTTAATCATTACCGGTATGAGTGGCGCCGGTAAAACGCAAACAGTAAATGCACTGGAGGATTTGGGATGCTTTTGTGTGGATAACATGCCACCGGAACTGATTCCTAAATTCGCAGAAATCTACTCCCGAGTCGAACAAACAGAAAAGATGGTTGCCATTGTCTGTGATATTCGTGGCGGCAAATTGTTTGGACAGTTGGAAGAGAACCTGAACGAGTTGGAGAAATTCGGCTATGAATACGAGATTCTCTTTTTGGAGGCCGGCGATGATGTGCTGCTGAAACGGTATAAAGAAACCCGTCGGGAACATCCGCTTTCTCATGGCGGACGAATTCCTGATGGTATATGTCGGGAGCGGGAACTTCTGCGAGACCTTCGAAGCAAGGCAACGCATATTATTGATACATCCATGCTGTCCACAGGGCAGTTAAAAGAAATCATCATCTCTGCATATGGCAAGACCCAATCCTTTGCAGGTATGACAGTACATCTGGTTTCGTTTGGGTTCAAGAACGGAGTTCCCACCGATGCGGATATGGTCTTTGATGTTCGTTTCCTGCCCAATCCTTTTTATCTTCCCGGTTTGAAAGAGAAGAACGGCATGGACAGACAGGTAAGAGATTATGTAATGGGGTTTGAGCAGAGTCATGAATTTTTACAGAAAATAGGGGACATGCTCAAGTATTTGATACCCTATTACCGGAAGGAAGGTAAAACACAGTTGGTTGTTGCGATCGGTTGTACCGGTGGGCAACACAGGAGTGTTACCATGGTGGAAGAATTGGTTGCGATGTTGAAGGAAGACGAATATAATGTTCTTTCTACGCATCGTGAACTTAAAAAGAAAAATTAGGAATATTTGCTATGCGGAGGAGGTGGAAACGTGAAGTCATTTTCCCAGTTGACCAAGGAAGAATTGAGCAGAGCAAAGAACAAGAAAGAATGTTGTGATCGTGCAGAACAGATGGGGATTCTTTTGTTTGGCACCATGGCGCCGGGGGGAGAAGATCAGTATCGTATTCCGCCGGAACTTGTAACAGAGGAATGTTGCAAACGTGCATTTATTAAGGGTGCTTTCTTAGGAGGAGGCACGGTGATCAATCCGCAGAAGACGTATAATCTGGAACTTACCACACCCTATCCGGGGCTGGCTGAGGATATGCAACATCTGTTGGAGGAGATAGGTTTTTCTTTTAAGGCGGTTCAACGGCAGGCGAAGGAGGTTCTATACTTAAAGAATAGCGAGAGCATTTCGGATTTTTTAAGTTATATTGGTGCCTTTCGTGCACAAATGGAACTTCTTAATATTAAAATCGAAAAGGAAATCCGCAACGATGTGAATCGAACTGCAAACAGTGAGATTGCCAATCTGGAAAAAACCATCAATGCCTCTGTCGAACAGGTAAAGGCAATTGAGGCGGTGGATCGGCGAATCGGAATTGAAAATCTTCCGGAGGATTTGAAGGAAATTGCAAAGTTGCGACTTGCCAACAGAGATGCAAGTTTGAGTGAGTTGGGGAAGATGATGGATCCGCCCCTGACCAAGTCCGGTATTAATCACCGAATGAAAAAACTAATGAATTTATAATCATAGCAAAGGAGGGGAGAAAGGTGGCATTTACCCATTTACATACCCATACGGCCTATAGTTTGCTGGATGGCGAAGGAACCATTAAAAAAATGGTGGACAGAGCAAAAGAACTCGGTCAAACATCTCTTGCAATTACCGACCATGGTAATATGTATGGTGTTATTGATTTTTATGAGTATGCAAAAGAACAAGGCATCAAGCCGATTTTGGGTTGTGAGGTCTATGTTGC
>JAZRCD010000397.1:0-6517 GCA_045635425.1 Ructibacterium sp.
AACTGAGCCCCATCGTGGGTAAATGCTTCCATATCCAAAAGGCCCTCTGCATACAAGTCACGATAGTATTCCAGCATACTTCTCCATTCTTTCAGAATAGGTGTGAACTTAACTTTACCTTTCTGCACAGTAAGCCAAGAGTCATAACTGCCAAACTTGGTTGCCATACCCCAGGAAGACAAAAGAACTTCAGGGTAAGCGGAAGAACTTGCAGTCTGGAAAGTCAAAGGAATCTCGTCCGCCTTACCATTGCCATTGGGATCCTTCTCTTTGAATGCTTTCAGTACCGCTTTCAGTTCTTCAAGATTTGTAGGAACATCCATTCCAACCTTATCAAGCCAAACCTTGTTGATGTACATAATATTCTCGATGTAACTCGGCATAAACTCTTTTAAGCCGGGCAAGGTATAGATGTGACCATCGGGAGCAACGGATGCCGCCTTAATCGCCGGTCTTTCCTGATACATTTTCCAGATATTCGGAGTATCTTTTTCATTGATATAATCTTCAATAGGAAGAATAATACCATTTGCCGCAAACTGTGAAATATCAGATGGTTGGAAGGAGTTACCAATCACAACCTGAGGATATTCACCGGCAGAAATTTGCTGTCTTAAAACGTTTGCACCGTCAACCTTTGCACCGGGTTCCCAGGTAATGGGATACTCGGTCATAGATTGCAAACGTTCTTTTGCTAATTCATAGAGACCTTCCGGCTTATCGTCGCCTTCTGCAGGAATCATAACACTAAAACCGCCGTTTTCTAACTGCTGCTTTTGAAGGTCACTTAAATTCGCATTGCTACCGCCACAACCTGATAAACAAGTTACAAGCAGGAGTAATGCTACCATAAGCGCAATGCTTTGTTGAATTTTTTTCATTCATTACACCTCTTTCAATTTTAAAACTGCTATACTTTTTCAGCACAACAGTGCAAAACATGTGCACTGTTGTGCCTCATTGTTTAATGTCTGTTAAACCAATTGACAAAACCACGGGGATCAAAGTGCGCATAGTTACCATGACCTCTGTTCACCCCGTCTGCATCAACCTGAACCTTTTCCACCGTCTTGCCACTATCAACAAGCAGGTTGTATAAAGGTAATGCATTAAGGTCCGAAGTAGTCAAGGGATCCGTTGTGGAATAATAAATTTTTGTAGCAGGGAAGTATCCTTGCTTTACACCATTTACCACATTTGCATAAAGGGGATCAAATTCCGCACCACCGATTAAATCAAGGAAGTTTTCCTCTGTGACAGTTTGGTTGATACCATACGCACTACGGATTCCTGCTTGATGTCCTTCGTATCCAAAATACTGGTTCTTTAAACAGGTCAACGGATATTGCAGAATGATTGCTTTAACCTTCTCCCCCAGCAAATAACTTGCGTTAAGGGTTGTCATAGCACCATTGCTGGCACCAATCATATAGCATCCTTCTTCTACATTATAGGTTTTAACCATATGGTTAAAGAAATCAACACAGGCATCTCTACAATTATCATTACCATAGAGCATATCTCCGTAATTCTGACAACCTGCTACAATATAACCCGCATTCAAAAGTGCTTCGATTGTGGGGTTACTGTACCAAAGGGATGCATTGTCAGTTCCATTGTACTGAGAAGGATTGGAGAGATAACGAGAATCTGTCTTAGGAACATACATGGTATGATTGGTCCAGTTCGCCATCTTCTCTGTTCCGTCCATAGACCAGCCATTTCCATGGTTGGCAATGACAAATGGATATTTTTCCGCACGATTTTCATCATAATTTTCCGGCAGGTAAACGAAACACCAATCGTTGCCCTCGCCGCCAAACTCATAAATCAACCGACGATTTGCCGGATAGGTAGAAGTTACTCCATCCGGGCTAATTCCCGGGCTGGCGGTACCACCGCCAGTTGCCATTCACTCCGGAGCGGTGAATTCTACTGCAGGAGTTAAGGAAGTCAACTTTTCAAAGTTATCCCACAGAAATACCTTGATGATTTCAATACGACTATCGGTCAAGGTAGGCATCTTAACCGTCTCGTTCTCACTTGCCTCAACGGTAACGGGTTCTGCCGCAATCAGGTTCATTTCTGCATCATAACCTGCAAAAATCAACTGCTTCTTTTCACCCGGTGCCACAATTGCCTTGATACCATAGTTCAACTTTGCTCCGGATACAGGAACAACTGTTGTCTGAGTGTTATCATTATCATCAAGAATGAGCATTTCCTGACTACCTGCAGGACCATAGATGGTCACGGAATCAATGTAGTCAATTGCTGTTGCATTGGAAGTTGCATAAGAATAAGTAGCATTGGCATTAAACTGATAACCACCAAAACGCAATCTGTTCTTTCCACTTGTGCTTGCAGTCGGTGCAGCATCATCAACGACCTTTGTCCAAGCCGCATCTTCTACCCGCTTCAGGTAAATGGTGTAATTACCCTCCACACTCCGTGTGATTCTTAAATCATAGGTAGCATCCGGAGTCACTCTCAACGCTTGTGTATCGCAACCGATGTTTACAGTATAATCGGTTTCTCCGTCACTATTGATAACACGGAATCCTCTACCGGCTGTTGAACGGAAGCGGATATTAGCATAACCACCCTTAGGAATACCTGCATCATTCAAATCAAAGAACGCGCACTGGTCTGCCTTATCCGCATTGTAGGTAGGTCTTGCAACTGCCAGCATACCCTCAACACAAGAGGAGCCACCTTCAAAACCTTCACCTGCATAGTTATACGGCTGATAATTGATTTCATCAACAGCAGTGAAATCCTCGTTCACATACTGACGCATAACAGATGCATCACCGGGCAAAAGTTCAGAAGTGTTCAAAGTTCCTGTCTTCTGGTAAACCGCAAATCCGGTTACAGTGTAATCTGCTTTTGCTTCTTGCCCTGCTGCGGTAGAGTTCTTAAGGTAAAATCCACTCAAAGAACCGCTGTTCGCAATTGCTTTACCGATAAAGAGATATTTTCCGGAAACAGGGTTTTTCATATAATATTCAATAACACCATTGCCAGCCGGATTCACCAAAAGGGTTCTTTCTGCGGTCAAGTCCTTATTGTTATAGAGTACAAGACTTTTTTCTCTACTATAGAAAGCCATCTGTCTGTTCACATCGGCATCAAGATCTGCATAAAGACGACCACCAATATCAGTGGACAAACCACCACGAAGACCCAGTTTTGCAGTTGTTTCTGTTGCAGGCATCAAATAACTGATTTCAAAGGCCTGATTTACACCCATATTGGGAGATAAAACGCCCATATCAATCTGCGCCTGTGCATCCAGAACCAGATTGCCCTCAGCATTTCTGGTTCCTGCAGCACTGCTTACGCCCCAATAGAAAAGGGGTTTTCCTTCGTCCAGTTGCTGTTTTGCATCAGCACTATCAAAATCCATCTTGGTTACCGCAAAGGCATTGTCACCCAGTACATCCTGAACACTCAGACCGGATTCTACAGAATCCTTATAAGTAGTAATGCTCTCAACAACCACCTCAGACAGTGCTCTGGAGCCATTACCTGCAACAATGGAAGTAACGCCTTCATCACCGGTGTCGTACTGGTCTGCATAATACTCTTTGGTTACGCCATTGATGGTAACCTTTTCGGTTGCCTTAAGACCGTTGCTGTTGTAATAAGCATTGATGGACAACTTCTTATCACCATTGGGCATTGCCGCACCAACAGGAGTACCGGTTACAACCTTGGTAAAGCCTTCTGCATCCGCTTCTTTTGCATAAATGGTATAACGGTTGTAGTTGTTCTTAAGCAGAATTTCATACCAGGTATCAACTGCCAAGGGATACTTACCTGCAGCACTGGTGTCACCTGCAGCAACATAGTCTGCGGAAATGGTTTCATCCCCATAAGCAAAGTTGCTGGCATTGATCATCTGGATACCCGCATCACTCAACTTAAAACCAACGGATACCTGACCATTGGCACCATCGGTTAATTTAACCTCTGCAACGGAACCTGCCTCGGTTAACTTTAACTTAAAGAGCATAGCACCTGCATAACCGGTATCAACATCCAGTTTTCCATCTAAGAAACCATAGTTAGTGTTTGCATTTGTATTATCCCAAGACCAACCGGCACCCTCACCACTACCACCTGCGGGGGTTGTATTATTGCTATTACCGGTTGCATCATTACCGGCACGAATTGCCAAACCTTCCTCTGTCATATCTACAACAAGCAAACGATAGTTTCCGTCTGCCTGCTGACCGGTAAGAGAACCATCTGCCAACTGCATTTCTGCACGACAGAAAGCATTGGCATCTGCATTAGAGTTGTGCCTGCTCTTTACCAGACCAACGGGGGTAACATAACCACCTTCGTTGTCACAAAGCCGTGCCAATCTACCACCATCACTTTCACGAATGATGTCATTGGAATAACCTGCTTCTCTCCACTTGACATACTTCTCATTCGTGTCATAGTAGTACGTGGTTCCTGTTATTGCAGTGTACGCGTCATCTGCAAAAACAGCCGTATACACTTGTTCTGCTCCCTCAAGAGCCTGTTCCAAGGTATAGGTTGCTACGGAACTGTTGGCAGATACCTGCAGAACAGGAATTGCCGTCGCAATCATCATAATGCAAAGCAAAGCTGCCAAAATTCTTGTTTTTCTCATTGAAAAACAACCTCCTTTAATAAATATATTTTAAATTATTTTTTGAAGTAAAAATGTGTTTTACCGAGACGGATTCATTCTCCGCATCAAAACATCAATCTGCGGATTTGTCCAAACTCTTGTTTGTGACAAGATAGAAATATTTTCATTCTCGATAAGCTGAATGTCATATTTCTTCACAACTTCGTCCAGATTAACAAATATCTTTCCGTCCTTTTCCATCAGCATATCCTGGGAAAATTTCTGTGTAGAAATTCCACGTTCCAACAAGATTCCACCATTATCCTGCTTGAGTTTTGCACCCAGGAAAGATGCTATTACATCTGCCAGAATCATATCCCCCTCTACAGCATCAGCAACAAGATAATTCTTAATCAAAACTTCTCCGGTTTCAGAATTCACCACCAGTGCTTCTGATGCCAAATCTTCTTTCAAGGTATACAAACTGTTAACCGATTCCATATCAAAGTAATGAACCTGATCAAAACGTTTGGATACAACCTGATTCTTGGGCAAGGTAATCCGTCTGTTACAATCGGAATTACCTACATACAAGCGATTACCACTCATTGCTCCTAGTATCAAATTGTCATAAGCCACATTGATTGTAAGGTTCTTCATACTCTGTTCACCGATATATTCATTGTCCTCATAGCAAGTACCAAGATAGGACCATGTATCGCCGTCATCGGTACTCATAGCAATACTCCAACGGGATCTGGGGGACTGCTCCACGCCATGCAAGTTAGCGTTATCATATCCCCATGCCAGATAGAGATATCCGGTCTCCGGATCACGCTCTATGTTAAAGCAGTTAAGGGAAGAATAGAACGGAGTACGAATCGGGGTCAAATTCCAGGTTTCGCCATAGTCGTTGGATGCAAAGTAGTGAACGAAACCTCGGTCGGTTCTGCAATATGCCCGAACCTCACCATCTAACATTTCCAGAATCTTTACCTCTGCAATGTTCATACCAACTTCTGCAGCAACCAAATCCGTCTTACTCTTTGTCCAGGTTCTTCCGTTATCATCCGAGTAATAAACCGAGTAATAACCAGAATTCTCATTAGGAATTTCACTGCAGCAGAAGTAAATTCTTCCGGACGGGCCTTGGGTTACACGATTCTGCATACAGTTTCTTCCGGCACGGCCTTTCTCATAAGGGTCGTGAATGGGGCCTAAATTTTCCCACGTTTCGCCGTTATCCCCTGAAACCCAAGCAACATAGGCACGGATGGTTGTTCCATTTTCATCCTTACCGAAGATGGCACTGGTTCGCTTTATACTTAAGATTTCTCCGTTTGCCAATCTTACTACGTTATCACTATCACCGTCTTTGGCGGGCTGAATTTCCCATGTTCTTCCTCCATCATAGCTATAATCACGGGTTGTGCTATTCCAGAAGGAAGTGTACATCAGATTTTCGTTCACAATGGTTACGTCACTGGTTCCAAGGAAGGGAAGTGCCTCGGAACTAACCAGGTTCGAAATACCATGCATAATCTTTGCATCACCACGATAATCCATATCACGGAGGTAAACCAATCCGTCATCAATAATAAAACCAAAGGTTCCGTTACGATGAGAGATTTCATCACAACTGATAACGGGTTCATGGTCCACAAACATGGTTACCGTTTTCCCCGTAGCATTTCGTTCCGTATGAATAGAAAGGTGAATATCCTTATCACGAGGAAGTTCCCCGAGGCATGCGGTTTTTAATGTTTCCGCTCCGTTAAGAATGTCCACACATTCAAACTGCCCGGTCTTAAAGTTGTAGCCGATTTTTGTGTAACTTTCTGTTACAGAATGGTTTAAAATAAACCAGAAACCGCCCTCGCAATCTTTGATATTGACATTGGCGGAGAA
>JAZRCD010000398.1:0-2291 GCA_045635425.1 Ructibacterium sp.
ATATCTTCATCACATTTCGTCCACGCAACAGGCCACGGATTAAGTCCACGCACAAGATTTTTTATCTCTATTGCTTTTTTGGAAAAATCAATAATTCCCATTGATTTATCAAGCATAGGATAATGCGTAGCTTCTTCCTCTTTTTGAGGAATACGAAATCATACCTGCATCCTTTGAATATTACAGTTCCTTGGATGAACTGGGAAGATGTGATGTTGCCTTTTCGTCGGTGGCAAAGGATTTGATGCCAACAGCGGAGCGAGAGAGTATCAGTTCGGTAAAACCAACAGGTTGGGTTAATAACAAATATGATGTTGTGCCGGGAAAGTATCTGTATAACCGCTGTCACTTGATAGGATTTCAGTTAACAGGTGAAAATGCAAACAAACAGAACCTGATTACCGGAACCAGATATCTGAACGTGGAGGGTATGCTTCCTTATGAAAACAAGGTTGCAGACTACGTGAAGCGGACAGGTAACCATGTGGCATATCGAATTACACCTGTTTTTCGGGGGTCACAACTGTTGGCAGAGGGTGTCTTGATGGAGGCTTACTCGGTGGAGGATCGAGGAAAGGGTATTGCCTTCTGTGTATATTGCTATAACGTGCAACCGGGCATCTATTTGAATTATGCAACAGGAGAGAATTCCTTGGCGAATTAAAATGCAGGAATAAATCGTTTCGGTGATGACAAAAATAAAAGCATGTGACCGACTTTTTTTATTAAATATTATAAAATTCTGAATTTATGAAAAAAAGTGTTGAATATTTTCGAAAAAAGTGGTATAACATTAATGTGAATTTTTTTGTACTTTATCTATAGATTGAGGGGATAAAAATGGCAAACAATGAAAGAAGAGTAGGTACGGTATCCAGAGGTATTCGTTGCCCCATCATTCGTGAGGGCGATAATCTGGCGGAAATCGTAACCGGCAGTGTGTTAGAAGCAGCGGAATATGAGGGATTTTCCCTTCGTGACAGAGATGTTATTTCCATTACCGAATCTATCGTTGCGAGAGCGCAGGGTAATTATGCTACTGTAGATGACATTGCATCCGATGTGAAGGCAAAATTAGGTGATAGCACCGTGGGTGTTATCTTCCCGATTCTTTCTCGAAATCGTTTTGCAATCTGTCTTCGTGGTATTGCAAAAGCAGTAAAGAAGGTAGTTTTGATGCTCAGTTATCCTTCTGATGAAGTGGGTAACCAGCTCATCAGCATGGACATGATCGATGCATCCGGCGTGAATCCTTTCTCTGATGTATTGTCCCTGGAGCGCTATCGGGAACTCTTTGGCGAGAATAAGCATGAGTTCACCGGTGTTGACTATGTGGAATACTACGGAAACTTGATTCGTGAATGTGGTGCAGAAGCAGAGATTATCTTTGCAAATCAACCCAAAGCGATTTTGGATTACACCGATTGTATCATCAACTGTGATATCCATACTCGTGCACGGACCAAGAGAATTTTAAAAGATGCAGGCGCAAAGGTTGTTTGCAGTCTGGATGATATCATGACCACATCCATCAATGGTAGCGGATGCAATGAGAAGTATGGCCTCCTTGGTTCTAATAAATCCACCGAGGATACTATTAAGCTCTTCCCTCAGGAATGTAAGGATCTGGTATTGGATATTCAAAAGAGAGTTTTGGATGCTACCGGCGTTCATGTGGAAGTTATGGTTTATGGCGACGGTGCCTTCAAAGATCCTCAGGGTAAGATTTGGGAACTGGCGGATCCGGTTGTTTCTCCTGCTTTCACCGATGGTTTGATTGGTACTCCTAACGAACTGAAGTTAAAGTATCTGGCTGATAACGACTACAAGGATTTGTCCGGTGAGGCGTTAAAGGAAGCCATTTCCAACAGTATTAAATCAAAAGATGGTAATTTGGTGGGCAATATGGCGTCTCAGGGTACCACCCCTCGTCAGTTGACTGACCTGATTGGTTCTCTTTGTGATTTGACCAGTGGTTCCGGCGATAAGGGAACCCCTGTTGTTTTGGTTCAAGGATATTTTGATAATTACACCAATTAGTATTATTGTCTCGTGTATCATGATTTGATACACGAGATTTTTTTAAAAATTTTTATAGAAAAATATCGAAATAAGTTGAAAAAGAAAATACGGTATGTTAGAATAGACAAAAGCAAATTTTGGCAGTGAGCCAACTTTAAAAACAGTAAAAAATAAAATTACATATTTATTTTAAGGTTCGAAAGAACAAGGAGGAAAAGTTATGAAGTTAGTTTATGGTGTTAATGACAAGCCCAAATTTGGTCAGTTGA
>JAZRCD010000399.1:0-5742 GCA_045635425.1 Ructibacterium sp.
AGAAGCGTACAGAGGCAGATTCCAAAAAGAAATGCAGGTAGAGGCCATTCATGCAGGGTTAGAGTGTGGCGTGTTTGCAGCAGGTCTGCAAGGACTTGATTGTATCTCTGTAGGCCCCAATCTGGCGGATATCCACACCACCGAGGAGCGAATGAGTGTTTCGTCGGTGGAGCGGGTTTATCAGTTGGTTCTGGATGTATTGGAAAAATCTCGGTAAATTATTTTTTTGTCTTGCAGTTTGGGATGAAGTATGGTACAATGCAGAACATATGTAAAAAATTTGTCAACAGACACAGAAACGGAGAGCTTTATGAGTAGTAATTTCAAACCCTATGTTCCGGCTGAAAAGGTAACGCCGGAAATTACCGTAACATCCATTGTAATGGGTATTCTTTTGGCAGTTATCTTTGGTGCTGCCAATGCTTATCTGGGACTTCGGGTAGGTATGACAGTTTCCGCATCCATTCCTGCGGCGGTTATCGCTATGGGTGTCATTCGCGTGATTATGCGGAAAAATTCCATTTTGGAAAGTAACATTGTCCAGACAACCGGTTCTGCCGGTGAATCTCTGGCGGCAGGTGCTATCTTTACACTGCCCGCACTGTTTTTATGGGCGGCAGAAGGTAAAATGGACAAGCCCGGTATTGTCTCCATTACCCTGATTGCTCTTTTGGGCGGACTTTTGGGCGTATTCTTTATGGTTCCTTTGAGAAATGCCTTGATTGTTAAGGAACACGGCGTTCTTCCCTATCCGGAAGGAACCGCTTGTGCAGAGGTTTTGCTTGCCGGCGAAAAGGGTGGTGCCAATGCATCAACTGTATTTGCAGGCATGGGTTTTGCGGCACTTTTTAAGTTCATTATTGACGGTCTTAAGTTGGTGGCAGGAGAAGTTTCATACCACGTGAAGGGCTTTGCCGGTGAAATCGGAACACAGATTTATCCTGCAGTTATGAGTGTAGGTTATATCTGTGGTGCCAGAATTTCTTCCTATATGTTTGCCGGTGGCGTGCTCAGCTGGTTGGCTTTGATTCCCATGATTGTTCTGTTTGGTGAGAATATTACCTTGTACCCCGGCGCAGTTCCCATTGGAGAAATGTATGCGGCAGGCGGTGCAAGTGCTATCTGGAGTTCTTATATCCGTTACATCGGTGCAGGTGCTCTGGCGGCAGGCGGTATTATCAGCCTGATTAAGTCTCTGCCCTTGATTGTAAAGACCTTTGGCGGTGCTATGAAGAGCATGAAGGGTGCAGGTTCCGGATCCGGACTTCGTACCGAGCAGGATATCAATATCAAGGTAGTGCTCGTTGCAATTATTATTCTGACCATCTTGGTATGGTTGGTTCCGGCGGTTCCCGTTTCATTGCTGGGTGCTTGCATCGTTGTAGTATTCGGTTTCTTCTTTGCAACAGTGTCCTCCCGTATGGTTGGTTTGGTAGGAAGCAGTAACAACCCTGTATCCGGTATGGCAATTGCTACTTTGCTGATTACCACACTGCTTTTGAAGGCAACCGGTACCACCGGCGTTCCCGGAATGATCAGTGCGATTTCCATTGGTTCTATTATCTGTATTGTATCTGCTATTGCAGGTGATACCTCTCAGGACTTAAAAACCGGTTTCTTGCTTGGCGCAACCCCTAAAAAACAGCAGTACGGCGAGGTAATCGGTGTTGTTGCAGCGGCATTTGCCATTGGCGGAACACTCTACCTGCTGGATAGTGCATGGGGCTTTGGCTCTGACCAGTTGGCGGCACCTCAGGCAACCTTGATGAAGTTAATCATCGAGGGCGTTATGGAAGGAAATCTTCCTTGGGCACTGGTGTTTGTTGGTGTGTTTATTGCCATTGTTGCAGAGGTAGTTGGAATTCCCGTTCTGCCTTTTGCCATCGGTGTATATCTTCCTGTTCAATTAAATGCATGTATCATGGTGGGCGGTCTGGTTCGCCTTGCTATGGATAAGTTAAAGAGAGAGAAGGAAGAAAGAGAAAAGATTACCAGTGACGGTATCCTTTTCTGTTCCGGTATGATTGCAGGTGAGGGCCTTGTGGGTATCCTTCTGGCGCTCTTTGCAGTATTCGGATGGGATAAGGTGATCGATTTGTCAACGAAATTCGGCATTTCTCCTGCCTTTGCTAATATAGGAGGACTGGTGCTCTTTGCAATTTCTATTTTAACCGTCCTGAAATTCTCTCTTTGGAAGAAACGGAACAAGTAAGATGAAACAGAAAAAAATACCCGAAAACTTTCTTGAGCGGAAGCCTGTACTTGCGGACTGGTTCCGATGGACAGAGGAATCGGGCGCGGTAACCTTGGAAATTGAAAACAAGGGTATCATGAACCGAATCTGTCAGAAGTTATTCAAAAAACCTCCTGTCAGTTACGTTCACTTGGATGAGATGGGAAGTTTCCTTTGGCCACATATGGATGGTGAAAAAGACATTATCCAACTGGGTGAACTGGTAAAGGAACGGTTTGGCGAGGATGCAGAACCCCTTTATGAGAGATTGGCAGTATATATGCAAAGATTGGAAAGTTATCGATTTATCCTTTGGAAGTAGAAAGGAGTTGTACGGCGTGAAAAAGAGCATGGCATACATTCTTTTGATAACAGTTGTGACAATTTGCTTGACCGGTTGCGGAGCAAAGAACAATGCAGAACAAGCATTTCGCACCATGATGGAGGCGTTTCAAACCGGTGAAGCGGAAAAAATCAAGCCTTATTATGACTTTGAGAAGCAAAGTCAGGTGGAGGCAGAAAGTACATCTGTTGCGTTGCAGGAGTCTATCTTAGCCACTATGGAAGAGATGGAATATCAGGTAAAAGACGTGAAAAAATTAGATGGCAATACCGTGCAGATTACGGCGCTTGTTACAACGGTCAATTTTTCCGAGGTGATGAATCTCTACATCGAACAACTGACCACAATGGTGGGTGATGAAGCATACCAATCGGGGATTCCTGATATGGAAGAAGATGATTATCAAGAAATCATTGCCACCAAAATGACAGAGAGTTTGAAGACGGAAGACCTTGGCACGGAAGAAAAATCATTGACGCTTACCATGGTAAAGCAAGAGGATGGCTCTTGGGTGCCGGGTGCAGATCAGGATGCATTCTACGGAGGTTTGTTTGGGAACCTGGTAGATGCAGTCAATTCTTTGATATAAGAAAAAGCTGAACGAGTAATCGTTCAGCTTTTTTATATGATTACAGTCCAATCAGTAAGATAGCAAGAATTCCTATAACGAGTACAATTGACTCAATTTTTGAGGGTTTCTCACGAAAAAGAATGGTTCCCACCACAGAAGACGCGATGATTGTGCCGACGTTGAGCATAGGCGAAAAAATGGAAAGAGGTATCATGCCGGCAAGAGTGGTGTTTAAAAGGTTGCTTCCCGAAAAGGAAACGCCGGTCAGGATGGCAAACAGAAGGGGACCTTTTGGGGATTTGGTTTGTTGCGTTGGCTGAAAAAGAGCCATCAACATAGAGATAATCCCGGCAAAGAGAAACGCCACCGCAACAAAGGGGATTCTTTCGTGTGGGAAGGGAGATGCCTGTTGGATTTTTTGCATCAAGCCCAAGCCACCGGAGGAAATCATAGCCGGAATCAGAGGGAACAGATAGGATTTTTTGTCAACAGAAGCATGTTTCGATTTTGCATCGAAGCCGCTTAGGAGGATGGAGACCAGAACCAACAAGATGCCGGTGGCTCCGGTTATTTTCAGAGTATCCTTCCACCAAAGAACCCCTGCCAGTGTAGGGATAATAAAGCCAAAGTAATAAACGGTAGAGCATACACCCACATTCCCTTGTTTCATGGCCATTGTGTAAAGCCATTGTGCCGAAATCAAAAGAAGACCATAACAAAGAGAGTAGACAAAGGTCAACGGTGACAGAAAAGGTTCAGAACGAAAAGAGAAAAGCAACAGAAGGAATCCGCCTGAAAAAAAGAGGAGGGATTGCAGACAGAAGAAACTTCTGCTTCCGAAGGGAGCAGTTGAGAGCCTTTTTGAGAAAAGATTTCGTAATGTGGAACATAGGACGCTTAAGACCATAAAGAGGACAGCAAGAGAACTCATTCCACGTCACCTCGAATAATTCTGCCAAGTTCGGGGCTTAAGATTTTGCGAGTATCGTCATCCACCAGACTAAACCGATTTCCGTCGTTGGGTGTACTTAAGTAGTTCCAGACACAGTATGGAATTCCCCATTCTTTCAAGACCCGAATCATATCCCGCATCCAGTTTTCCCGATACTCTAATTTGCAATGGCGGATGGTACCGAACTCACCACACCAGAGGAACTTGTCAGGATGTCGTTCCATAAACCGTTTGGCAGGTTCCATGTATTCTCGTAAATAATTGATATCCATTCGCTCAAGTCCGGGATAAGGGTTTTCTCCGCCGAAAAGACGATGATAATCCCGATACCGCTCCACGTCGTCACAAGGCCATGCCATCTTGCGGTTGTAATAAAGAGCCGCGTGCTGCAACACGCCCTGCTGGTGAGTAAATTCATAGGGCGCATAACAATGAAAGGTGTAGAGAATGTTTTTGTCCTCATATACCTGAAGAGAGTCAAGGCCCGGCGGATTGTTCCAGTTGATGCACCCAAGGACAATCAAGCGGTTTTGGTTGATGGCACGAATGGCATCAATGGTTTTTTTGGCAAGAGCGTTCCACTCCTCTGCGGTACAATATACCACCTCGTTTAGGAGTTCAAAAATGACAGAATCGTCATGGGAGAATTCCTTTTCCAGCATGGTCCAGACAGCGATGAAACGATTCTGCAAATCCTCTTGTTGCATTAAGCCGGCCTCATCGGCAATATCACAGTAATTGCCCACCGCCTTGTGCATGTTTAGGACTAGTCGCAGATTATATTTTTTGCACCAGTCATGAAAATCGTGAAGAAGTTGAAGAATATTTTCACGATATCGGCAGGGAGATTCCTCCACAACAATCTGGTCAAACCCCAGGCGGATGTGATCCATGCCGAGGGATGCAATGTAGGCGACATCTTCTTCGGTGATGTATGTTTCGAAGTGTTCCGTATCGCCTGCAGTAATCACCATGCGACGTTCTTTGGGAAGGACGTTGAAGCGTTTGTAGTTGGTAAGCCAAGCGCCAATACCCATTCCTTTTTGTAAACCCGATATCTGTTTCATTTGACAGCACCTCCGTTTTCTTTATTTTATCAAAGAAAATGGAGGTGGTGTTAGGATTCTTTTTAAAAAAACTTGTCGAAAAGATAGAAATATGATATAGTGGAATGGGTGATGTTATGGAAATGCAAATCAACAAAACGCCAACGGGTACCAAAGAATATCCCATGCATAGTCATCAGACTTACGAAGTGATGATGTACTTAGAGGGGGAAGGGCATTTGAGGACGGAATCGAAGAGTTATCCGTTTGAACCGGGAACCATCCTTATTGTTCCACCGGGAATGATGCATGGTTCGAAATCCATAAACGGATTTTGTAATATATCTGTGTCAGGCTCCTTTGAGGATAGATTTTATTTTTCCAACCCCATATCCTTGATGGATAACGGACGAAATGAGGGGAAACTTCTTGCAGAATTGCTCTATGAAAACCGATATGGAAATGCAGAGTATCTCTCCGGCTTATGTTCTGCTTATATAGGATTTCTCCTGCAGAATGTTAAGGAAGACGATGAAGTAACCAATGCGGTACATCGGATTATGGAGGAGATAACCCGATCCTTTTATGATTGTAACC
>JAZRCD010000400.1:0-1505 GCA_045635425.1 Ructibacterium sp.
CCATCTGTGCGCCGCTTAGCAGAAAATATCCAATCACCAAAATGCCAATTACAATCCGATAATAGCCAAATGCCTTGAAGTCATGGTTACGGATATATCCCATCAGGAACTTGATGGCGAAAATGGAAACCAAGTACGCCACCACCATGCCGGTTAGGAGAATGGTAATTTCCTGCCCTGAGAATCCGGAGCCGGTTTCCATAAAGAATTTTGCAATCTTCAAGCCGCTTGCTCCGAACATAACGGGGATAGCAAGGAAGAAGGAGAACTCTGCCGCCACAAAACGGGAACATCCCAAAATCACCGCGCCTAAAATAGTGGAGCCGGAGCGGGAGGTTCCGGGAATCAGGGAGAGTACCTGAAAGGCACCGATGAGCAGGGCGGTCTTGTAATCCAAGGTGCCGATGCTTTCAATCTTGGGGGTCTTTTTCTGATTCTCAATCAGGATAAAGAGAATACCATAGACAATCAGGGTTCCTGCAACCACCCATGCGTTATAGGTGTATTGGTTAATCAAATCATCGAACAAAAGTCCAATCACCGCTGCCGGAACACAAGCGACCAGCACTTTCCACCACATCTCCCAGGTGCCCGCTTTTTCCTGAGCAGACTTTTTGGGGGAGAAGGGATTCAACTTGTTAAAGTAGAGGGTAACTACCGCCAAGATTGACCCAAACTGAATCACCACAAAGAACAAATCAATAAAATCTTTACTCTGACTCAATGGCAGAAACTGATCCACCAAAATCATATGTCCGGTACTGCTGATGGGAAGCCATTCGGTGATTCCCTGAACAATACCCAAAATAACGGTTTTAAAAAGTTCAAACAGAAACATACTATTCCCTCCTATCGGTATATCTTATGCCTTGGGCGCTTCATCAATGTCATCAATATTGTAAGGGGTGGTCTGGTATACGAAGTAGTTCAGCCAGTTGGAGAAGAGCAGGTTTGCATGGGAACGCCAAACATTGGGAGGAGTTTTGTCAGGATCATCGTCGGGGAAGTAATTGACAGGAACTGCAATGTCCATTCCCTTGTTTACGTCTCTAAAATATTCGGTTGCCAAGGTGGTGTTGTCGTACTCGGAATGGCCGGTGACAAAGAACTGACGTTCGCCCTTGGCACTGACAATATAGACGCCTGCTTCCTCGGATTCTGCTAGAATTTCCAGTTCGGGAATCTTTTCGATATCCTCTTTCAAAATCTCAGTGTGGCGAGAATGTGGTGCGTAGAATGTATCGTCAAAGCCACGGAGAAGCATTTTGGTTTTCTTGTCTTCAGGAATGGTGTGGGTGAAAATACCGAACATCTTTTCTTTAAGAATATGCTTTTGTATGCCATAGTGATAGTAAAGACCTGCCTGAGCACCCCAACAGATATGGAAGGTGGAGGTAACATTCTTTGTACTCCATTCCATAATCCGGCACAACTCATCCCAGTAATCAACGTCCTCAAAAGGGAGATTTTCTACAGGAGCACCTGTGATAATCATACCGTCAAAC
>JAZRCD010000401.1:0-3547 GCA_045635425.1 Ructibacterium sp.
TAAAGAGCTACCCGACGATAATCTCCAATGACTCTTCCTCTGCCGTAGGCATCGGGAAGACCTGTAATAACATGACATTTCCGTGCCAATCGCATTTCATCGGTATAGGCGCGGAAAACACCTGTGTTATGGGTGGTCCGATAACGGAATTCCTCTTCGATTTTCTCGCTGAGTTGGTAGCCATACGCCTTACACGCCTGACGAACCATACGCATGCCACCAAAGGGGTTTACCCCACGCTTTAAAGGACGGTTGGTCTGGAGTCCCACAATCAACTCGTTCTCCTTATCCACATAACCGGGAGAATAGCTGGTCAATGAGGATACTGTTGTCGTATCAATATCCAAAACGCCACCATACTGGCGTTCCAATTGAAAGAGACCTTCTACCTTTTTCATCAATTCTTTCGTTCTATCTGTAGCGCCGGAAAGAAAACTTTCGTCTCCCCGATACTCTTTGTAATTCTTCTGGATAAAGTCGCGAACATTGATTTCATCCTGCCATACACCTTCTGTAAATCCATTCCAATTTTCGTGCATCATACGCAATCCCTCCAGTCATTCATCAAATAAAAAGAGCAAACCAGTACATACTGATTTGCCCAGACGGTCGGCTTCATATTCCCCGTACTCCCTTGCGGTACTCCGCAAATCCGTCAGTCGTCCGGGACATTTTCATTGTAGCCCATTTCGTACAGTTTGTCAATGTATTTTTTTGCACAAAAATTGGGCAATGTCATCTTCTTCCTTGTAAAAATTGAACCTCCGGAGAAAATCCCCGGAGGTTCTTTTGAGATTAATTTTTACTATCTTCCATATATCTGTGGATAAATGCGGCAACTTCTGCTCTTGTTGCAGTCTTAGTCGGGTTGATTTCTCCTTCATTTCTAATGAAGATATAATCCTCACCAACGCTCCAGTTCATAGCAGTAATTGCATATTCCGAAATATCGGCTGCATCCTCAAAATGCAGATTCTCTTCCATGGTTACGGCATTCATTCCCTTGAATGCAGCATAGCGGAACATAATGGTCGCAAGTTGTTCTCTTGTTACTTCCTGTTCCGGTGCAAATTCGGTTTCAGAGATACCCATAATGATTCCGTTCTGCTTTGCCCAGATCACTGCACTTCCGTAATACTCTCCCAAATCAACGTCACCAAAGGGAATGCTTCGATTGGTAGCAGGTTCCCCCTCGGTACGATAAAGGATGGTAACCAGCATAGCTCTGGTCAAATTTTCATTGGGAGCAAATTCGGTTTCAGAAACGCCATTCATAATTTCGTTTTCGATGACATAATCCACATCTTCATGATACCACGCAGAAGCATCCAGATCCTTGAATGTCACACCCGGGCATTCATCAACAACCGGCTCTTCAACCTTCACTTCCGGCTCCTCTACCTTGTTGGTGGGCAATCCGGCAACAGGTCTTCTCTTTCCGCCGGGAGTGGGAGTCGGAGTCGGGGTAGGAGCAGGAGCCACCTGGGTTACTGTGAAGCTTACCGTTGCTGTTTGGGTCATAACCATTTCACCGCTTACAGTAATGGTTTCGGTATAAGTACCCGCAGAAAGCCCGCTATTGGGAACAACAGTAACAACATCGCTGCCGTCCACTGCGATATCAGCAATACTGCTCTTGCTTAATGTGAATACAGAACTGCTGCCCCCGGACAGCGCAATACTCAAAGCACCTGTAGGCACATTTCCCGTATTCGCAATGGTAACGGTTTCCCCGTCCGGAACAGTATATCCCTCTTCTGCATCGACAAAGGTAACGGCCGTGGGAGTTACAGAAACCGCATAAACGCTCTCTGCCAACTGTTCGGCATTGAATGTAACAGAATATTCTGTGATTTCAGAGGTAGATAAAACGTAGCCCGCGCCAGAAGGTCCCCAGACGTCACCAATAAAAAGTGTATATCCTCTGGTTGCATCCACGCCAATTACTACACCATAGGCAACCAATTCACCGCTTTCATCTGATAATTTATGAATCAGGATGCCATCCTTTCCTTCATCACTCAAATCATATTCCTCTGCGACACTGTCTACGATTGAATCAAGATATGCCATATTGGGAACAGGATCAAAACTACTTGCTTCACCATAACTACCTACCTCAGAGAGTGTCCATGTTCCGACAGAAGTATCATACGAATGGTCATCCCTCTTTAACGGTTTGTCAAATCCACGCAATGTGATTTCCGAACCGATACTTTCAGGAAATGCAGGGCTTCTTCTTGTATCATAAGCATAGGAGAAAACGATACCTTCCACATCTTTCCCCTGGGTCATAACAAGTTCATCTCCGCCAATATTGGACCATCTTGACTTTGTCTCTGTATTTTTTTCATCAAAAAGATCATTCCCACTGTTTTTGAGGGTGAAATAGTCATGTCCCCCGGCAACGGCAAAAAGAACCTCTGCCGATCCAATATAGATAATGTGATTGAATCCCGCTTTCATAGAACCACTACCGGTGATGGTGAACTTGCCTTCAAAGTCGTTATCAAGACAAATGGCCTCTTGAATACTGCGGCCGGCATCAATGGTTTTGCCATTGAGATCAAGGATAAAATTGCCATCCCAGTCATCCCAACCATTATCACCAATATGCAAACGGCCATTAAGATTGGATGTAAGCTTGATTTTAACTGCAGTATTTCCGCCAACAGTTATCTCGGTTACATCCGCAACGCCTGCAAGCGCGGTTTGCACATGGGCAAGTTCCATAGACGTGATGCTGTAATCTGTGTAACTAACAGATTCTGCCAGAACTACCAAAGGAAGCAATGTCATGATCATACAAAAACAGATCAAAACACTTACGATTTTTTTCATTTTAAGTTCCTTCTTTCTTGTTGAAATTTGTTAGACATTATGATATAATAATTATACATCATACCCTGGGGTACGATGCAACCACTTTTTAAAAATTTTTCAAGAGTTTTTACGATGTATACGAAAGAGGAATCTCATATGAGTCATAAACATTTATTTTCCATTGGCGAAATTGCTAAAGCGGCAGGAATCACACGGAAAACTATCTTAAATTACGAAGCAAAGGGACTTGTTAAACCTGATAAAAAAGAGGGTGAAACCGGAAACCGGTACTACACCATTGATACCTTTACCCAAGTTCGTACCATTCGTATTTTTCAAGATTTGGGTCTATCTCTGGACGAAATCAAGGAATACCTCACCGGTTCATCCGATTTGCAACCGATGATACTGCGACTGGAGAAAATGCGTGATGAACTCAACCTTACCATAGAGAAACTGAAAGAGCGAACCGTGAAACGAAGTAACACCGTCAACGAAATTACCATTGATCCCCAGACTCTTTATTGTCGCACCTACACCTCCACTTCCATTGCAGACAAAACCACGCTGTTACGGGATACTGCTTTGGAGGCAATGAAAAATTACGGAACCGATACAACACGGCGTATGTATTTTACCGAATTTTCCATGGAGGCGCCATCCGAAATTTCCTATTGTGTTGCGATACCCCCGGAAAGTAAGGGGGAATATGTCAAGAGTCTCC
>JAZRCD010000402.1:0-5133 GCA_045635425.1 Ructibacterium sp.
TGCTCAACAGCCTTGTTCTTGCCAATAACATTCTCCAAGGACTCGTAACCCAGTTCTGCACCCTTCAGCGCAACCATGTTACCAAACTTGCCTTCCATCAGAAGTTCTACTGCATAAGAACCGTAACGAGTAGAAAGGATACGATCGTTTGCGGTAGGAGTACCACCTCTCTGTACGTGACCCAAAATGGTAGCACGGCTTTCCAAACCGACCAGTTTCTCCAACTGATCTGCAACCACTTCACCGATACCGCCCAGACGGATGGGATCGGGGCTATCCTCAACAACCTTGGATACAACCACTTCACCATCTAAAGGCTTCGCGCCCTCTGCAACAACAACCAATGCGAAGTTCTTACCACGTTCACGATTTGCCTTGAGAGCATCTGCAACCTTATTGATATCATAAGGAATCTCAGGAATCAGAGCCGCATCACAACCACCTGCGATAGCCGCTGCGATACCAATGAAACCTGCATAACGACCCATAACCTCAACAACAAGGGTACGGCTGTGGGATTCTGCAGTGGTGCGCAGACGATCGATTGCTTCGGTTGCCGCAGCAACTGCAGTATCAAAACCAAAGGTAGTGTCGGTTGCCGCCAAGTCATTATCAATGGTCTTGGGAACGCCGATAACCTTAACTCCCTTTCTTGCAAAGTCACGGCCGGAAGTCAAAGTACCATCACCACCGATGATAACCATAGCATCAATACCGGCCTTCTTCAGGTTCTCAACACCCACATCGGACATATCTACATTCTTATGCTCTACACCATTTTCGTCGGTATAAGTATAATCGAACAGATTGTCCTTATTGGAACTGTAAAGAATGGTACCACCCTTGATGATAATGTCAGATACATCGTCAAGACCCAGCTTCACAAAATTGTCCCCGCCGAGGAACAATCCACGATAACCATGCTTGATACCAATTACTTCCAATCCATACTTCTGGATTGCAGTCTGCGTTACGGCGCGAATAACCGCATTCAAACCGGGACAGTCGCCACCGGCAGTCATAACGCCAATTCTTTTAATTTCACTCATAAATATTACCTCCTGTAATCATTCTCTATAACATCGTGTCCGTCAAACAATTTAAAAATTCTGCGGATACTACAATATTAACTTTTTAACCACTCCACTTATTGTTTCCCTGTTTCAATGATAATACCCATGTATTTCGGATATCAAACCTTACCAATCCTAACAAACAAGCAGATTCCATGTGTAATTTACATGATTTTGTCGTATTTTGCAAACAAAGGTTTCCATTATTCCAAGAAAATCAAGCATAATATAAAATTCTCCAAAATATCATACTTTATCATATATCATATCTTTCATCTTTGCAATAATAAATATCAAACTTGGTTATCCTAAAATCTTAACATGGAAAGATGTAATATAACGCTCAATTCACGCCAAAAGGCAGAAAAAAGTTTTGGAATCTTAACAATTCTTTAACACAATCGAAATATTGCTTTGTTATAATATGATATAATGTGATTAAAAGTATGTCATACAGAAATGTATTAATAAACATTGCATACCACAAACAGATAGAGATTCTATTAGGAGGCAAATAAAACATGGCAAATTGGTTTCGTAATCTATTTCATGGTAACGACGACGAACCTTTGGAGGATTTCGTCCTGTATTCAGACAATAACACAAACCCCGAGGCACCTGTTGCTCCGACTGCCGGTGCCGAACCGCCGGTAAGTCCGGCTGCACCTGAATCATCCTCCGGTGACTTTGCATCAGCAACTCCGGATTACGATGAAAGTGCTATGTACGAGACTACTCGTTTGGGGGATATCTCTTCACATATTACAAATACCACCACTGACGAGGCGGAGGAGGCACCAACATCCTTCTTTAAGAAGAACAAGAAGATTCTTTTACGTGTTGGCATCCCCGTAATTGCACTTTTCCTGGTGGCGGCTCTGATTCTTACCATTCCGGTTATCACAGATCCTCTGCGCGGCTATGCAAGAGCATCTGTTTCCAGAGGAAATGTTATCTCCTCTTTGAATGTTTCAGGAACCTTATCTGCCAACGCTCACTACACCATCACCTCTACCGTATCCGGCACAGTTATGGATGCTCCCGTGGAATTGGGTGAACGTGTAGAAGCCGGCACCGTACTTTATCAACTGGATGACGCTGATGCACAACTTGCTCTGCAACGTGCGGAAAACCAACTGGAGAAGTCCAAAGCCGTAGGCAGTTACAATACCGCTCCTCTTCGGATTTATGCATCCGAGGCAGGTGTGATTCAATCCCTGACCATTCAGACCGGTCAAAGCGTTTCTGCCGGCCAGATTATTGGTACCTTGAAGCGTGATGATGATTCCGTTGTAACTCTTACATCTTCTGTATCCGGTACTGTTTCTTCTGTCAATGTTCGTCATGGCTCTTCTGTTTCTACAGGTTCGGTCATTGCCTCTGTGAAAGATTCCAAAGCAGAACTTGACCAAAAAGCCAGTCAGTACGATCAAAAGAACGACGAAATCGACATCGCAGTTGCTGAAAATCAGTTGAATCGCTACACCATTGTTTCTCCCGTAAGCGGTGTTGTTACCGAAAAGAATGCAAAGGTCGGCGATAACGTAGCAATGACCGATACCAAAAATCCCATGATGGTAATTACCGATACTTCTTCCATGCGTTTTACCACCCAGATTGAGGAAGCCAAGATTGCCGAAGTCAAACCCGGATTACGTACATCTGTTACCACAGATTCTGTTCCTAATAAAACCTTTACCGGAAAGATCAGCAGCGTATCTCCCGAAGGATCTCGGAACAAAGACGGCAAACTGGTATTTGATGTTGAAATCTCTGTAGAGAATCCCGGCACCTTAAAGACCGGCATGAATGTTTCTGCAAAGGTTATTCTTGCAACCGCAAACAACACCTTGCACATTCCCAAGAAAGCACTTCGCAACCCCGACGGAAAATCCGCTGTGGTTCTTGTAAAGAACAAAGCCAACCAGGCTAAGAAATCTCCTTCTGCATCTTCTGTTAAGAAGGCCAAGAAGGCAAACATTGAAATTCCCAAGGGATGTCGTCTTGCAACTGTTCAATACGGTATTTCCGATGGCACCAATGTTCAAATCCTCTCCGGCTTGAAGAGAGGCGAGGTTGTCGTTTATCTCCCTGAGTGGGAAGCACCTGATTTGAAGGTAACCCCTGCGAATGACAAGCAAGGAAACGGTGTTATTACCACCACGCCCGGTGGTTCAAGTTCTTCCGGATCCTACACCACCGGAAGCTCCGGAACAGTAAGCAGACCTGCAACATCCGATTCTTATACAACCTCCGGAACGGTAAGCAGACCCGCCACCTCAAGTTCATCTGCAACAACCGGAAGTACAAGTCGTTCCAATAGTTCTACTCCTGTTGAAACTGCTTCACCGGAGGAAGTTGAGATGATTCGAAAACTACTGGAAGAGTCCTCTCAGTAATCACTTTCATGTAAAACAAAAGACAGAAACCAATTGGTTTCTGTCTTTTTCTTTTCCGTTATTTATTTTTCGAATTGGCTTTGGCACGAAGTTGGTTGTTCAAAATACGCTTCCGCAAGCGAAGATGCTCCGGCGTTACTTCCAACAGCTCATCATCTGCCAGAAATTCCAAGCAGGCTTCCAGACTCATCTGTACGGGAGGTACCAGACGAAGTGCTTCGTCACTACCGGATGCACGGGTATTGGTAAGTTGCTTCTTCTTGCAGACATTTACATTGATATCCTCACTCTTAGGAGAGACACCAACAATCATGCCTTCATATACAGCGGTACCGGGAGTGATAAACATAGAGCCACGATCCTGCACCTTGAAGATTCCGTAACCTACCGCCTCACCGGTCTCAAAAGCAACCAAAGAACCGGTATGCCGACGATTGATTTCTCCCTTGAAGGGTTGATAACTGTCAAACACCGAGTTCATAATACCCTCACCACGGGTATCAGTAAGAAACTCGCTGCGATAACCGAGCAAACCACGGGCAGGAATCAGGTATTCAAGCCGCATCCGACTTCCCTGAGGATTCATCTGGAGAAGTTCACCCTTTCGGCTTCCCATCTTCTCCATAACAGCACCCATACTCTCTTCCGGCACGTCAATCATCAAACGCTCAATCGGCTCGCAAAGAGTGCCGTCCACTTCCTTTAAAAGCACCTTCGGGGTGCTGACTGAAAATTCATATCCTTCACGGCGCATGGTCTCAATCAGAATGGACAGATGCATCTCACCACGACCTGCCACCTTGAAACTGTCGGTGGTGTCTCCGTCTTCTACTCTCAAAGAAACATCTTTGAGGAGTTCTCGCATTAGACGGTCACGAAGTTGACGAGATGTAACGAACTTGCCTTCCCGTCCTGCAAAGGGACTATCATTGACCGAGAAAGTCATTTCAATGGTTGGTTCACTAATCTTCACAAAGGGCAATGCTTCAGGAAAATCAACCGCTGTTACCGTGTCACCAATGGTAATATCGGTAATGCCGGAAAAACAAATGATATCTCCCACCTTTGCCTTCTCTACCGGCGTACGACCCAGTCCGTCAATCTGATAAATATTGGCAATTTTGGATTTGTATGGCTGATGTTTTTCGTGATAGTCACACACCATCACATCCTGATTCTGTCGAAGTTCTCCCTGCTCAATCCGACCAATGGCAATTCGTCCAACATATTCATTATAATCGATGGAGGAAACCAACATCTGTAGAGGCTTCTCTTCCTCTCCTTCCGGCGCAGGAATATAATTTTTAATGGTTTCAAAAAGAACGGTCAAATCCTTTCCCTGCTCATATTGAGAAAGGGATGCGGTACCGGCACGACCGGAACAGAAGATAACGGGACTTTCCAACTGTTCGTCACTTGCCTCTAAATCAATCAACAGGTCTAAAATCTCATCCGGAATATCGTCCAGTCTTGCATCAGGACGGTCAATCTTGTTTACCACAATGATAACCCGATGTTGCATCTCAAGTGCCTTTTGTAGCACAAATCGAGTCTGGGGCATGGGGCCTTCTGCCGCATCAATCAACAGAATAACTCCGTTTACCATTTTCAGGATACGCTCTACCTCGCCACTAAAGTCTGCATGGCCGGGGGTATCAATG
>JAZRCD010000403.1:0-5421 GCA_045635425.1 Ructibacterium sp.
ATTTTGCAAAAGTCAGGGAGCGTCTACCGCAGGTTCCGGAAGAACTCAGAGAGCAATTCCTTGCACTCCTCTTCCATAATACCGCAGTAGTATTCCGGTTTGTGCATCAAGCCGGGGTGCTCCAAAAGCCCGGCATTGGAAACCGCAAAACCACCTTTGGGATCATAGGCACCAAAGTAAAGCCGTCGAATCTTGGCTTGTGCAATGGCACCGGTACACATGGCACAGGGTTCTAAGGTGACATACAAATCGCAATCGGAAAGTCGCCATGTTCCCAACTTCTCACATCCAAGATGGATTGCCTCCACCTCGGCATGGCTGAGAGCACTTTGCTTCTCTTCCCGACGATTGTGTGTCCGCGCCAGAACTTCCCCATCCCTGACCAGAACCGCTCCCACAGGAATTTCCCCTGCCGCCGCAGCAGCACGAGCCTCCTCCAGAGCCATCTGCATATACAGGTTTTCCATGGTATGCCTCCCATCGGTTTGACACGACAAACCCCCGCCACGGATTCCGGGCAGGGATTTGGTATGAATCAAATTACTGAATGAATGCAGCCAGCTCGTTTACCAGAGCATCGCAATCATCACTATGTGCCTCCACCTTAATGGGCTGGGTCAGATCCATGCTGAAAATACCCATGATGGACTTTGCATCTACCACATAGCGGCCGGATGTAAGATCAATCTCAAAATCGTACTTGGTAACAACATTGACAAAGGTCTTAACATCGTTAATGGACTTTAAAACAACTGTAAATTCTTTCATTTAAATAACCTCCTAAAAAATTTTACAATTCCTTTACATAAATTATACAATTTTTTCTTGCATTAGTCAATGAGAAATTATATAATTATTCTGTAGATTTCAATTCAATATTTTATGCAATATGGATAATCAATCCGACTTTTTCATTCATTCTTCGAAAAACTTCGGATAATATAAGGATGTGTCAAAAATAACTGTAAAATTCATTACCTTAGGATGTAAGACAAATTTATACGAAAGTGAAGCCATGAAAACACTTTTTGAAGAGGCAGGCTACACCATTACTCCGGAAAAATCCGCAGACATTTTTGTGGTGGATACCTGTACCGTCACCGGTACCGGTGCAAAAAAAAGCCGTCAGCAGATTCGTCGGGTTCGTCGGGAGAATCCGAATGCTATTCTGGCGGTTACCGGCTGTCTTGCCCAGACCGAGGCGGAGCAATTGCAAAAGGATCTTGCCATTGATGTTCTTATTGGCAACAAACACCGAAATCGTATTGTGGAATTGGTGGAAAAGGCCATTCACGGCACCAAAACGATGCAGGTGGAGAACATTCTAAAAGAAACCGCCTACGAAGAACTGACCATTACCAAAAATCAAAGTCGCGCCCGTGCTAACCTGAAAATTGAGGACGGTTGTGACAATTTTTGTTCCTACTGCATCATCCCCTTTGCCCGAGGTCCTGTTCGTTCCCGTTCCATTGAGAACATTCGCGAAGAGGCTGTTTCCTTAGGTGCCGAGGGCTATGGAGAAGTGGTTCTCACCGGCATTCATATTGGTTCTTACGGCAAGGACCTGACCGACGGAACCGGTTTGATAGACGTCATTGAAGCAGTCCATCAAGTGCCCGGCATTTCACGGATTCGATTGGGTTCCTTAGAGCCGGTCATGATTACCGAAGATTTTGTCCGTCGGGCAAAGAATCTTCCCAAACTCTGCCCGCAATTCCATCTTTCCTTGCAAAGCGGATGCGACGAAACCCTGAAACGGATGCGGCGGCGTTATACCACCGAGGACTATCATCGAGCAGTAACACTATTACGACAGGAACTTCCCGATACCGCCATCACCACCGACCTGATGGTTGGTTTTCCCGGTGAGACCGAAGCGGAATTTCAGGCATCCTATAACTTCTGTCAAGAAATCGGCTTTTCCCAAATGCACATCTTCCCCTACTCCATCCGGAAAGGGACTGCGGCAGAGAAATTCCCCGACCAGGTTCCGGAATCTGTAAAAGCAGAGCGAACCCACGCCATGCTTACCTTAGCCGCAACCATGAAGGAAACCTTCTATCGGCAATACTTAAACCAAACGCTTCCCGTTCTTTTGGAACAAAAGGAAGGGAGTCTCTGGCATGGAACCACCGCCAACTATATGGATGTATCGGTGGACGCACCAACGGGAGAAAGCGGACAGATCGTTACCGCTACTCTCTTAGAATACGAAAACGAGAAAATCATTGCAACTCTGAAATAACTTTATGTACAACGGCTCATGAAAGGGGGATATCTTATGAAACACTATCAGGTAGATGGTATGCATTGCAGTGCTTGTAGTTCCCGTGTAGAATCTGCCGTCAGCAAAATTCCCGAAGTTACTTCCTGCTCGGTCAATCTTTTGACCAACTCCATGACAGTGGAAGGGAATGTGTCAGATGATGTCATTTTTTCTGCAGTAAAGGATGCCGGATATACCGCATCCGTCAAAGGCAAGGCAAAAGTGTCCTCCCCATCCAAAGAAAACGGCTTGAAAACCCGACTTACTCTTTCAGTGATACTTACTGCTATTTTGATGTATTTTTCCATGGGACATGCTATGTGGGGATTTCCCCTCCCCAAAGGAATCAACCACCCCATTGCCATCGGCACCATTCAGTTGATTCTTGCCCTTTGTGTCATCCTGCTGAACCGAAGTTTCTTCATCAGCGGTTTCCGTGGTGTTTTACATCGTTCCCTGAACATGGATACTTTAGTGGCTATGGGTTCCGGTGTTTCCTTTCTCTATAGTTTGGTTCTTTTGATACTGATGACGGACGGTTATATCCAAGGCTTCCGTCATCCCGAAGCCCATCTTCACAACCTTTATTTCGAATCCTCCGCTATGATTTTGACCCTGATTACCGTGGGAAAATTACTGGAGGAACGTGCCAAAGGTAAAACCACCAACGCCATTGCATCCTTAATGGAGTTGGCACCCAAAACCGCATTAAAATGGGAAAATGGCATTGAAACAGAAATCCCGGCAGACCAACTTCGACCCGGCGATTGTTTTGTCATAAAACCCGGCAGCAGTATTCCTGCTGACGGCATTGTTCTTCAAGGAGAGAGTGCTATCAACGAATCTGCACTCACCGGAGAAAGCGTTCCGGTTGATAAATCCCAAGGAGATTCCGTCTCCGCCGGAACGGTAAATCTAACCGGGCGGTTGCTTTGTAGAACCACCCAAGCAGGAGAGGACACCACACTGGCACAAATCATTCAAATGGTCAGTGATGCCGCATCTTCGAAAGCGCCCATTGCCAAGGTTGCCAATCAGGTTTCTGCCATCTTTGTGCCGACCGTCATAGGCATTTCTGTCATCACTCTGCTTGCATGGATATTCACCGGTGCAACCTTCGGTTTTGCCCTTGCTCGAAGCATCTCGGTGCTGGTGATCAGTTGTCCTTGTGCTCTGGGTCTTGCCACCCCCGTTGCCATTATGGTTGGAAATGGAGTTGGCGCCAAACACGGCATCTTATTCAAGACCGCCGAAGCTTTGGAAGAAACGGGTAAGATTAAAGTAGTGGTGCTGGATAAAACCGGAACCATCACATCAGGAAATCCCGAAGTTACAGATCTATACGGAGCAAACCAAAAGGAGCTCTTAGAGACCGCCTACCTTTTAGAGCAAAACAGCGAGCACCCTTTGGGCAAAGCCATAGTACATTATGGTCAAGCACATGGTCTTCCTCATCAGGAACCGGAATCCTTTGTGATTCATCCCGGAAACGGATTAGAAGCCACCCTAGGCGGCTCCCGATTCTACGGAGGCAATCTTAATTTTGTACAAATGTTTGGTTCTATTTCCCCGGAAATATCCAAAATGGCAGACACCTATGCAAGCCAAGGTAAAACACCGCTGTTCTTTGGAAAAGACGGTGCCATTTTGGGATTGATATCCGTTGCAGATACGGTGAAAGAAACCAGCAAATCCGCCATTTCTCAATTAAAAGAAATGGGACTTCAGGTGATGATGCTCACAGGAGATAATCCCAAGACCGCCACCGCCATTGCATCTCAAGTAGGCATCGACCAAGTCAAGGCCGGAGTTCTGCCCCACGGAAAACAGCAGGTTATTTCCGACCTGATGCAATCAAATAAAGTCATGATGGTAGGTGACGGCATCAATGATGCTCCTGCCCTTACCTCTGCTCATATTGGCGTTGCCTTAGGTGCCGGCACCGACATCGCCATGGATGCCGCCGATGTGGTTTTGATGAAGAATTCTTTGGAAGACATTCCTGCCACCATCCGCTTAAGTCGCGCCACCTTAAGGAACATCCGCCAGAATCTTTTCTGGGCTTTCTGCTACAATATTATTGGAATTCCCTTGGCAGCAGGCGTTTTTATCCCCCTCTGGGGATGGGAACTGAACCCCATGTTCGGTGCCGCGGCCATGAGCATTTCCAGTTTCTTGGTGGTGACCAATGCTCTGCGATTAAACTTTTCTAAACTCTATACAAAAACACCAAATAGAAAGGAAGTTAAAACAATGAAAAAAACATTTAAAGTAGATGGGATGATGTGTCCCCACTGTGAGGCACGGGTAGTAGAAAAATTGATGGAACTCCCCGGCGTTTCTAACGTAGTCGCAAGCCACACCGAAAAATCTGTAACGCTCACTCTCACAGATGATGTCGCAGACACTCTCATAACCGAAACCATTCAGGCACAAGGCTATCAGGTTTTGTAAAAATTGAATAAGGGCGGGCATCCATGTCCGTCCTTTTTTGTTTCAAACTTCCTCCTTTTTCTGGTTGACAAACGAAAAAAGATATGGTAAAATTTTGGTAGTTAGTTAAGACTAACTGTTGTCATGCAATTAATTTTATCATATCATAAAGGTAGGTGACGGTTATGTGTTTACAAGAAGCTCCAAGAGGTCAGGAACAAATTATTAAGACCATTCTCACCCGAGACGAAGCATTGAATAGCTTTCTGTTCTCCCTAGGGTGTTACAGCGGAGAGCCCATCACGGTAATCTCCCGTCGAAAGGATGGTTGTATTGTTGCTATCAAGGACGGTCGGTATAATATGGATCGCCAGTTGACCGAGGCAATAATATTGGAAAACTGACCGAATTCCTTTTTCTTTTTCCCTTTGAGTTAGTTTCCACTAACTCTCGACCTGATTCGACCATTGATTACAAATTCCAAGGAGGAATACCCTATGAGAATTGCACTTGCCGGAAACCCCAACAGTGGAAAAACCACCATGTTCAATGCCTTAACAGGGCAGAATGAACGGGTGGGAAACTGGGCAGGGGTTACGGTAGACAAAAAGACCCATCTCATCAAGAAACTTTTTTGGGAGGATACAGAGCCCTCTGTTGCAGTAGATCTGCCCGGAGCGTATTCTATGTCTCCCTTCACTTCGGAAGAGAGTATTACCAGT
>JAZRCD010000404.1:0-3791 GCA_045635425.1 Ructibacterium sp.
GTTGGTTACACCCCAATTCACCTGCGACTTGATAATCTCCGCACTGGACATACCCATCACATCTGCAATGGCATCAGCTACGTTTGTGTTTGCAGCCGCAAATGCCATCATAGGCATTGTTCCCAAAATCATCACAAGGGAAAGCAGGACTGCTATAGTCTTTGTCATTTTCATAAAGAACACTCCTTTATCTAATTTTAATTCTCTTACCCTCCATTATAACAATACTTTAACGTGAATGTCAATAAAAAGAAACGACATCTTTTTACATCATGTCCGTTTTGTTAACCATTGTGATCTGCCCATAAAAAAAAGAATGGCTTGCGCCATTCTTTTTTTGCTTAGTAACTCAAACTAATCTTTTCGCCAAGGCTCTTGGAGTTGCCTTCAAGAGAATCCCACAAGAAAATCTTGATATTACTGTTTTCTTCATCCCGAACGTCAATGTATTCCATATTTGCCAGTTCACTAACATCGATGGACTGTAACTTCTTCAGGATTTTACCATCATAGTTGGCAATCAGAACCTCTCCACTTGTGATATCGTCTCTTACAACAATACGAATACGTCCCGGGTTATTCAGGATTGCTCCGTTTTCTACCATCTCAAAGCCATCCACAACGGTCAGCGCATCCTCCGATGCCGCACCGTAAATCCGCAGGTAATCCATCTGTCCGTTACCGACACTCTTGCCGTCACAATTCACATGGAAACGGAAGTAAACATAAGCACCATTACCATCGGATGCAACCTTTTTTGTCTCGTTCGCAACTGCCTGAATTCTCCAACCGGTGTCACCTTCTGCCTGAGAATACAAACTGTATCCGTCGTTGGTGCGAACCACACGATAGGTACGCCATGCCATATCACTGTCGTTTACGAATCCACCGAAGGAAGTGGTTTCACTACCTTGGATGGAATAGTTGTCCGCAGGGAGTCTGTGCATAGAGAACTTATTGGTTCCGTCATCAAACACAACTTCCATAGCGCCATTAGCTTTTGTCTTGAACTCTGCATAACCACCAAGCGGAATCGCTAAACCATTGATTCGCATAGTTCCGTCTGCGTTTACTGTTCCAAGCTCTTCGTTCTTCACAGTTGACTTGGTATCAAGCACACCATTTGCAACGGTAGCAGCTGCACCAAAGATCGGGGTAGGATAGTAGGTGGGGTGCTGTGTGAACTCTTCAGCAAACCACAAAGTATCTGCACCTTCCGCTTTTGCTTCTGCATCAGTTGCAATCAGTTTCGTATCCGGACTAGCCGCACTATATCCATTCTCGTTAAATTCGTAGGTTTTCCACTCTGCAACAACACCGGTACCGGAGAAATGCAATCCACGGAGGGACGTAGCACTTTCAGCCTCTTCGGTAGAACCACTCCGTCCGAAGGATGTCCAAGTGGTGTCACCTGCCTTCTTTGCCCAGATAAATACGTTATTAGAGTTATAAGGAACAAAAAGGTATTCTACCCATCCCTCGTCGGGAACAAAGGTTGTTGCTTTCTTATCCAGTCCGGAGGTGGTAGCCGTGCCAGGCTTGGTGTAAACGTTAATCAAACGACGATGGGCACTACCGGTAAAGGAAATGGTTACCTCACCCTTCACCTTCACATATCCTGCTCTGAACGCAGTAGCAGAACCGGGTTTCGCATTCACAAATGCCCACTGTGCATGAGGCAGATGTTTCCATTCGCCAACACCTTGGGTACCGCTCAAATCCAAACCTTCTGCTGTTAATTCTGCACCCTCAGGCATTGCCAGAGAACCATTTCCGCTACGATTATAGCTTTCCATGGTAGAGTTTGCGAAATTCCAATGATGCGTCGTTGCAATCAAGTCGTCTGTTTTTTCCTTGACAACGGTATCACCCTTGACAGCACCACTGCTTGCGATACTCTGCTGAATTACTTTTGCAACAGTATCAATTACATTAGTCTCAGGCTGGTCGCCACCGGGTTCCTGACCACCTTCGTTTCCGCCGCCTTCGCCGCCATCATCTTCTCCACCGGGGTTCATATTTTCAAGGTCTGCTTGGGTACCATAGATTCTCAGGTAATCCATCTGTCCGTTACCTGCACTTACTCCGTCGCAGTTGCTATAGAACCGGAAGTAAACATAAGCACCGTTGCCGGCAGATGCCATCTTGCTTTCCTCTTTGGCAATACCCTGGATTTTCCAACCGGTATCACCTTCTGCCTTGGAGTAGAAGCTGTAACCATCGGCGGTACGAACCAGACGATAAGTACGCCATGCCATATCACTGTCATTGACAAATGCTGCAAATGCTGCAATGGATGTACCCTGGAAGGAATAGTTGTCCGCAGGGAGTCTGTACAACTTAAACGCATTGGTGCCATCGTCAAAGACAGCCTCGATGGTACCACTACCCTTTACCTTGAACTCAGCATAACCGTTCATGGGAATTGCCAGATTGGTAATCTTCATATCACCCTGAGCCTCTACGGTGGTTGCGGTGTTGAGAAGACCATCCTTCACCTCGGATGCCGCGCCCAGGGTTGCACCGGTGGGTACTACATCAAATTCTGCACCGTATACCAAAGTATCTGCAGTTGCCGGAGTTACCTCAGCATTGGTTGCAACCATCTTGGTATCGGGATAGCTTGCACTATAACCGTTTTCGTTAAAATCGAAAGTCTTCCATCCTGCAATCACACCGGTACCGGAAAGGTGCAAACCTCGATTGGGGCTTGCATCGCTCAGTGCCTCGGTAGAGCCACTCCGTCCACAAGAGGTCCAAACGGTATCGGATGCTTTCTTTGCCCAGATAAATACGTTATTGGAATTATAGGGAACGAAGAGATATTCTACCCAGCCGTCGTCCGGTGTAAAGGCGGTTGCCTTCATGTCAATACCGGAGGTGGTGGCAGAACCCGGCTTAGAGTAAACAGAAATCAAACGCTTCTGCTCTGCACCTGTAAATGCAATGGTAGCCTCACCCTTTACCTTCACATAGCCGGCACGGAAAGATGTAGTACCGTTCCGCTGTGCATTGACAAAACACCACTGATCATGGGGCTTATATTTCCATACATCGGTTCCGTTGGTCTGACTCAAATCAAGACCCTCTGCGGTCAGCTTTGCACCCTCGGGCATCGCAAGAGAACCATTACCGGCACGATTGTAGGTTTCCATAGTGGAATTTGCGAAGTTCCAATCGTGAGAGGTTGCCAGCAAATCATCGGTCTTTACCTTTGCTACAGTATCGCCTGCGGTTGCACCGCTGCTTGCGATACTCTGCTGAATTACTTCTGCAACAGTATCAATTACATTGGTCTCAGGCTGGTCGCCACCGGGTTCCTGACCTTCGCCACCTTCACCGGAATCACCGCCGCCTTCGCCGGGATCGGTATCCTCCGGTCTTGTCTCGGTGCCGTAGATTCTCAAATAATCTAACATACCATTACCATCGGACACGCCATCCGCATTACCATAGAAGCCAATGGCAATTCGAACTCTTGAACTGGATTCGCCGGAAATACCGTCGGTTGCATGAATTCTCCAACCGGTGTCGCCATCTGCCTTGGAGTATACACTATAACCATTCGCAGTCCGAACAAATCTCCATGTACGCCAGGACATATCACTATCTGCCATAAAGCCGCCACACTTGGTACCTGTACCGGGGAAAGAAGAATAGTCACAGTTCAAAGAAGTGCTCCACTTAGCGGTTCCGTCAGTAAAATCGATGGTCTTAAGACCGTTGGACTTCATTCTGAACTCCGCATAACCACCCACAGGAATTGCTTCGTCGTAGAAGTTAATTCCACC
>JAZRCD010000405.1:0-6133 GCA_045635425.1 Ructibacterium sp.
TGGGTTTCTCTCTCGAAGCCAAAGGCGATTTCTCCGTGTTCACTGTAAACAGCAACCGCAATTTCCTTTTCGCCATTTGCAAATGCATGGTTAACCGCCTCGGTCAAATCAATCTCTTCATATCCCCATGCACCGGCATCCTCTTCCCGATAAATCATATGGCGTTTTCCTTGGATACCCTTCTCTTTCAGACTCTTTTTACTCCACTTGGTATCCTCTAACCTGTCAACCCTTAACAGTGCGCCTTCCTCTTTGTCCCGACAATCCATTTTCAGTATCGCACGATAAATACCGCCCTTGATGTTATTGGAATTGAGAGAAAATTTCAGGTAGATTTCTCTCTTTCCTCCCACACGGACAATGGTATCTTCCTGCTGATCCGTCGCATATTTTTCCTTTAATAAAACCTTACTCAAATCTTTTTCATCCGGATCTTTCCCGTTACCGGTTACCACCTTCAAACAAGGACGATAGGTGGGATCCTCATGAGAGGCTCCTGCATAGACAGCCGACATCCCATCCTCCGGACTGTCAACCCGGAAGGAGATTTTCTCCTTTCCCGCTTCTGCATACTGCCTCACATAATCGGTTAAATCCACCTCAAGCAACTGCGGGTCATCCCGTCGTTCCGAAACAAGATTCGATGTGGCAACCAACACCTCACCCACACGACTTGGCTTTTCATCCCACTCCATGGACTTACTCCATCGCTCTTCCGGCATCAGCCACACCTGAACCGAAATATTACGTCCGACGTACATTTCCAAAAAGGTCATGCGAAGGGTAACCTTATTCAGCTTCTTCGCCTTTTTTCCGGTATATTCTCTCAGGTCAAACCGCAGATATCCATAGTGATCCTTCCCGATTCCGTAAGTCGTCTCTTCCTCGACAACCAAATCCTGCTCCAGCTGACCTTCTTGCGGTGATAATGAAAGTTCTGCTTCCGGATAAAGGCGCACAAAATCCCCCTCGGCATTGGCCGTTGAGTGAAGAGAAATCATCCCCAACGGAATTACGCCCAGGAGCATCAAACTGGCAATGAGAATCACTGCCGTATTTTTCAGCCATGTCAGAAACCGTTCTTTCATTTACTACCAACTCTTTTTCTAAAAATACCGATATTACCATCCATCTCGTTCCATATCAAGGAAGATGGGTGCACTTTCCCTTATACTGTTTTATTCTAACATACTATTGAAGAAAAGAAAAGGTATTTTACAAAAAATTAAAAACTTTTCCTTCTTTCGGTCCCCATTTCGACAGATTAATTGGTAAAATTTGGATATAATGTGAAAAAATCTGTTTTGGAGGTAAACTACATATGAGAGAGTTAAACGAAAGAACCCACGCCGACATTGTGATCATACCGCAACAAAAGCGGAAGGCCAAAAGGCGTTCTGCCATGTCCCCCGGGGAAATCCTTCTTCGCATCTTCGGATTTCTTGCCGCACGTGCCGTTCCTCTTCCCGGCATTGCGCCTTTTGGCATTGCCTTTTTATCCACCGAAAGAATCCTTACACCCGGATATCTGATTTCCTTCCTTTCCGTAATCCTTGGTTATCTCAGCCTTGGTGATTGGTATTGTCTGCGATATCTCGGCTCTGCCGCAATCATCATCGGATGTTTACTGTGTATGGAAAAACCGGTCAAACTTTCATCCAAATCCATGGCACTGTTATCTGCCGGTTCTCTTTCTCTTTTCCACGCTCTTTCCATGCTTTGGAACGGATTCAACTTTTATAATTTGTTTCTTATGCTGATCGACTCTGCCATGACCGCCTTGGGCATTATGGTATTTGATCGATGCAAAGGACTGTTTGCCCAACAAAATTCTGCCGAGAATACTCCATCGGACGACGAAATCCTGAGTGTCTGGTTATTATCCGGCGTTGCCTTGTTGAGTCTTCAAAATCTATGGGGCGCTCAGTGGTTTTCTCTTGCTCATGTTGGTGGATTCCTTCTGCTGGGTATTTTATCCATATCCGGCGGTCTTTACGCCACCATCTTAGGCGGACCCATCATCGGAATTCTGATTGGTATGGGCGGAGACTTTCTCGGGGCACTTGCCACCTTTAGCCTCACGGGACTTCTTGCAGGAAGTTTCGGACGTATTCATCGGCATGCCGCCTTGGGTATTCTGGCATTATCCGGCACCTGCTTTGCATTCTATCTTTGGGGCAATCATGCACCTTTATTCCGTTATTTAGAAGCGACCTTGAGCGCCGTTCTTCTGCTTCTCCTTCCCGATACCTTCTTTCAACTGGCAAAGCAATTCATCCCCACACCCCACACCGACACAAAGGACAACGGAAACCAAGAGCAACTTACCGGCCGCCTTTCTCTTGCAGCAGACTCCTTTCGCACCCTTGCCCATACCTTTGTGCAACTTTCGGACAAGGAGGAACAGGAGGATAGTCGGGAGGTTGCCGCACTTTTTGATGTGGCGGCATCCCACGTTTGCCGCACCTGCTCCAAAGCAACGGAGTGCTGGAAACGAAATTTCAACGCCACCTATCAGACTCTGTATCAATTGCTGGATCGACTGGAACGAAAGGGTGCGGTGCGGAAATTGGATGTTGATCCCTTATTCTCGGACCGTTGCCTCAAACTGGACGCCTTTCTCACCGAAATCAACCGTCTGTATGAGATTTATAAAATCAATCGGGTATGGAAACAAAAACTTTGCGAGAATCGTCTTCTTGTGGGAGAACAATTTCAGGGTGTCGCCCATATTTTGGATCGCTTATCCGAAGATTTTGTTCATGACACTGACACAAGCCACAGTCTCTGCCAAAAACTTACCGATACATTGCGGCATCGAGGAATCTCCGTCAGCAATATCTCACTCTCCCGTGAAGCAGACGGGCGTCAATCCGTTCTCCTCTCTATGCTACATCCGTTTTCCTCGGATAGCAAACCGCTTCTTTCCGCATTACAAGAGACCTTTGGCAAAACTTTTGCCATGACCCGAGAAGGCAATACCACCCTGCGTTTTCGGGAAACTCCCACCCTTACCATCGAGGCCGGCACCGCCTCCTCGCAAAAGGAAGAAGAATGCGGAGATGCTCATGGTTTGAATCAATTGCAACAAGGAAAATACATTGCCTCTTTGAGCGACGGCATGGGAACCGGTCATCGTGCATCCCAAGAGAGCAACGCCACCATTTCACTCCTGAACGCCTTCTTAAATGCAGGCTTTGATAAAACCGTAGCCATCAAACTCATCAATTCCGTCATGGTAATGAAATCCGCCAAGGAGGCGTTTACCACCCTTGACCTGTGTATGGTCGACCTTTACACCGGAGAGGTGGAATTTATTAAAAACGGTGCTGAGCCCAGTTATATTAAACGAGAAACCGGCACCGAAACGATTCGTTCTGCCTCCCTGCCCGTAGGCGTTCTTTCAGGGGTTGAAGTGGAAACCTTTGCCCACAAACTCACCTGCGGAGATACCATCGTCATGGTCAGTGACGGTCTTGCCCTGAAGGACTCCGGCGGAGATTGGCTTCGCCGATTGATTGATTCTTCCTCCTTAAACATTTCACCTCAGGATCTTGCAGATAAAATTCTGAATCGCGCTCTTGATCTGAAATCCGGAGAAGCAGACGACGATATGACAGTTCTGGTTCTCCGTCTTAACCGCGCTGCCTGACCGATTATAAGTTTGACAAGAATGGGCAAATATGGTATGGTTAAAGGGAAAAGGAGGTGGAAAAAATGTTATCAGAACAAGAACTGATCCGAAGCGCGCAAGAGGGCAACGCTTTGGCTTTTGAGCAATTGATTGCAGAACATCAAAAACGCATTTTTTCCATTGCCTACCGTATTGCCGGAAACACCGAAGATGCTTCCGACATGGCTCAAGAAGTCCTGATTAAGATTTTTCGGAACCTCAAGAATTTTCGCGGAGATTCCAAATTTTCCACCTGGCTTTATCGGGTTGCTACCACCACATGTCTGGATGAACAAAAAAAGCAACGTCGGCATACCGCCTTTTCTCTGGATGAAACCATTGATACCGAAGACGGAAACATTGCCACAGATCCGGTAGACACCGGACCTACTCCTGAGGAATCTCTGGAACGGAAGATGATGCATCAAGCCATTCATCAAGCCATCGGAAAATTAAAAAAAGAACACCAAAAAGTCATTCTTCTCCGAGAGGTACAAGGACTCTCGTACGAAGAAATTGCCACCATCCTTCATTGCTCTGAAGGAACGGTGAAATCCCGTATCAATCGCGCCCGAGAACAATTGAAAAAAATTTTATTGCAAAATCGGGAACTATTTCAACATTAGTTTCGTCTAATCTAATAAAACCATGAAAGGAGTGTCAGCCATGCAGTCAGATTGCAATGAATCACGTCAGTTGCTTTGGTCCTATCTTACCAACGAACTGTCCGATTCTGAAACCAAACAAATAGAACAACACCTGCAAGGCTGCCCCTCTTGCAGACAGGAAGCAGAAGAACTTTCACAGGTTCTTTCCTCTTTCCATGAAGACATTCCTCTTCCTGCGGCATTTACAGAAACTTTACACGAAAAACTTGTTGCCGTCTCTCATGAGATGGCAACCAAGGAACCATCCTTCAAAGAGCGCCTTGGCAGAAGTATAAAAGAACTTCCCGGAAGCAGAGGTTTCCGCACCTTGGCTCCGGCTCTGGTTTGCCTGGTACTGGTGGTGAGTGTATTTCACTCAGGTCTATTTGATACATGGAACTCTGCAGATAAAATCCTGACAGATTCTGATGTATCGACACCCGTTTCCACATCGACCCCTGCTCTATCCAAAGGTTCCGGTTCAGCCCAACAGAAAACCACTACCGACACTCCGTCTACCACAACTTCAGCAACGACATCCTCGTCATCGGCTGTGCCTTCCCCATCGGCAACATCCCCCGCGGCTTCAACGTCTGTATCGGGCACCAACACTTTCTCTCCAAGTGAAGCACCCAAGGATTCTTCTCCTGCTTCCTCGACAAAGGTCTCCGATACCCCATCGGCTCCTCCCTCTGTATCGGAAACACACTCCCATATCACAGACGCTCCTCTTATTGTTTCTTATGATTCTCCGGAATCTTCTGCCTCCCCTGCATCGGAATCCGTTCCTGCTCCTGCGTCGGCCATCTCTGAGGACATACCTGTCGGTCACGTTGTTCCCCGTAGTGCTCCCGCCGCAATCTGCCTGATGTTCACTGCCGACACGGAGACTCTGTTAGACGGATGGCAGGAATCATCGGGTTATGATTGGGAATCATCCGTAAAGGATATTCCCCCTCAGGAAATCCTGCCCGGTGTAGATCCTGATGCAACTGTTTTAGAACTTTCCACCCCTGCCACAGAAAGTCTGGTGGACTATGCTAAATCTGTTAGCAATGTTCAAGAAACTCAAGAAGAAACTTTGGTGATTATCACCGCTGATGAGGAATAAGCCATGGAAAAACTTTTAATTATTGATGGAAACAGCATCCTAAATCGTGCCTACTACGGCATCCGTCCCTTGACCGCTCCCGATGGAACTCCCACCAATGCGGTCTACGGATTTTTGAACATTCTTTTTAAGCATTTAGAAGAGGAACAACCGGATTATCTGGTTGTTGCTTTTGATGTCAAAGCCAAGACATTCCGACACAAGATGTACGAATTATATAAAGCTCAGCGCAAGCCTGCTCCGGAAGACTTTATCGTTCAGTTACCCCTGATCAAAGAAGTACTCTCCGCCATGGGCATTGCCTGCATCGAAAAAGAAGGCTACGAGGCGGACGATTTAATCGGTACCGTCTCGTCTTTTTGCAATGAAATAGGTGTTGCCTGCCGGATTCTTACCGGAGATAAGGACGATTTGCAACTTGCCACTGAAAACACCATTATTAAACTTGTGATTACCCGAATGGGTCAAACCACTACCACCGACTATGGTCCTCAGGAAGTAATGGAAAAATACGGCGTTACTCCTACCGCTTTCATTGACGTGAAGGGCTTGATGGGAGATCCATCCGATAACATTCCCGGTGTAAAGGGCATAGGCGAAAAGACCGCCTTTTCCTTGATTCAGAACTATCAAAGCATTGAAAATATCTATGAAAATCTGGAAACCATCGAGGTGACTCCTTCGGTACGAAAGAAACTTTCC